>CAZAXS010000017.1:0-10523 GCA_964489205.1 uncultured Gammaproteobacteria bacterium | reverse complement strand
CATTATTAATTAAATTATTTATTATTAATTCGTGTGTCCGCTGGTAGGTTGTTACATAAACAGCTTCGTGGACATTGATACAAATGTATGGCAGAAGTATTTGATCGTTCTAAGCCACACGTCAACGTTGGTACAATTGGCCACGTCGACCACGGCAAAACTACATTAACCGCAGCTATTTTGAAAGTATTAGCAGAAAACGGTTTAAAGAGTAGTTTAAAAAATATCGATGAAATCGATAAAGCTCCGGAAGAAAAAGCTCGTGGTATTACCATTTCCACAGCTCACGTTGAATACGAGTCTTCAGCTCGTCACTATGCTCACGTTGATTGTCCGGGCCACGCTGATTATATTAAAAACATGATCACCGGTGCCGCTCAAATGGACGGTGCTATTTTAGTTGTTTCCGCTGCTGATGGTCCAATGCCTCAGACTCGTGAACACATTTTGTTAGCTCGCCAAGTCGGCGTTCCTTACATTGTTGTTTTCTTGAACAAAGTTGACATGGTTTCTGACCCAGAATTAATTGATTTAGTCGAAGAAGAGGTTCGTGATTTATTAACTAAGTACGAATTCCCAGGCGCAACCACTCCAATTATTCGTGGTTCAGCTTTGAAGGCTTTGGAAGATCCAAAAGGTGAATACGGTCAAAAAATTCTTGATTTAGTAAATTCATTGGATACATACATTCCAGAACCACAACGTGCTACTGACAAACCTTTGTTAATGCCTGTTGAAGACGTTTTCTCAATTGAAGGTCGTGGTACTGTTGTTACTGGCCGTATTGAACGTGGTACCATTAAATTGAACGAAGAAGTTGAATTAGTTGGTATTCGCGACACTCAAAAAACAGTTGTTACTGGTATTGAAATGTTCAACAAACAATTAGAATTCGGTCAAGCCGGTGATAACGCTGGTATCTTGATTCGTGGTTTAAAGAAGGATGATGTTGAACGTGGTATGGTTGTTGCTAAACCAGGTTCTATTACTCCTCACACTGAATTTGAAGCTCAAGTTTATATTTTGTCTAAAGAAGAAGGTGGTCGCCATACTCCATTCTTTAAAGGATACAAACCTCAATTCTTTATCCGTACCAGTGACGTTACTGGTGAAGTAATTTTGCCAGAAGGAACTGAAATGGTTATGCCTGGTGATACAATTACTTTAAACATTAAGTTAATTAGCCCAATCGCTTTGGAAGAACAATCACGCTTTGCTATTCGTGAAGGTGGTAAGACTGTTGGAGCGGGTGCGGTAACTAAAATTATTAAATAATTTCTTCAAAGTTACGTTGTCCCGTCTAAATTAGACGGGACAACGGATGAGAAGATACTAAACTGTTCCTAATTTGTACCTATGACTCAACCGATAAAAGCGACTGGTGATGAAATTAAATCAAAGGTTCGCATCAAAATTCGTGCATACGATAATAAAATTATTGATCAATCTGCAAAAACTATTATCGAAACAGCTGTTAGAAGTGGCGCAACTACTGTCGGTCCAATTCCGTTGCCTACTGACACTTCAAAATACACAGTTTTGAAATCAACTTTTGTTCACAAAAACGCTCGTGATCAATTTGAAATGAGAGTTCATAAGCGTTTGATTGATATCATTAGTCCAACTCCAAAAACAGTTGATGCCTTAATGTCTTTGTCTTTACCAGCAGGTGTTGACATAGAAATTAAGATGTTGTAAGCTATTAACCTCAGTTTGTCTAACCAGATTGCACAGTTAGTCTGAAGTAGATAACAAGAGATATTCATTTTATTATAGAATTATTTTAAGATTCCAGCATAGTAAGTAGTTGTCCAGTTATAAAATGGGCTGTCCCGTAATACGTTTTCGTTAATTATTGAAAAAACGTATAACGAGACTGCCTGTCAATTAACCCGTGACGCTCGCTATGCGTTCACGGTTTTTTTATTAAAGTTATGAAATATATAATCGGAACAAAAATCGGCATGACCCAGATTTTTGACGACTCCGGTGTTGTTATACCGGTAACCAAAGTCAAAGTTGGTCCATGTCAAGTTACTCAGGTTAAAACTAAAGATACAGATGGATATAATGCTGTTCAAATTGGTTTTAAACCGAAAAAAAAGATTAGTAAATCATTAACCGGTCACTTAAAGGGTTTACCGGCTTTTAGTTATTTAAAAGAAGTTAGACTTCCTGAAGGTGAAACAAGTGAACGCGGTCGCCTTATTGATGCCAGTTGTTTTTCAGAAGGCGATAAAGTTAGAGTTAGTGGTGTAACAAAAGCTAAGGGCTTTCAAGGTGTTGTTAAACGACACGATTTTGCAGGCTCTCCAGCAACTCACGGTCACAAAGATCAATTACGTATGCCTGGTTCCATTGGAGCTGGTGGTGTACAAAAAGTTTTTAAAGGTATGCGCATGGCTGGTCGTATGGGTGGTGAAAATATGACCATTGGCACTTTGGTTATTTCCAAAATTGATCTAGAAAACAGTGAGATATATATCAAAGGCGCGGTCCCTGGTCCTCGCGGTGCTTTTGTTTATATTGAAGCTGAGGGTGTTATGCCAGAGGTTAAAACAGAAAAAATTAAAGAAACTTCTGAACAAGTTGAGGTGGTTGAAGAAGTTAAAGATAATGAAGATGTAGTTGAAGAAACAAAGGTCGTAGAAGAAAGTAATGAGAGTGTTGTTACGGAGGCAGACTCTCAAGTTAATGAGTCAAATGAAAAATAAAGCATATGTTAACTGTACCAGTCTATAATTTGCAAGGAAAAATGGTAAAGGAAATTTCTCTTGAAGAACGTTTATTTGCTGTACCTGCAAATCAAGCCGTTATTAAACAAGTTGTTGTAGCTCAACAAGCTAACAGTCGCCAAGTCTTAGCTCATACAAAAACTAGAGCGGAAGTTCGTGGTGGTGGTAAGAAGCCATGGAAACAAAAGGGAACTGGCCGTGCACGTCACGGATCTAGTCGTTCACCAATCTGGGTTGGTGGAGGTATAACCTTTGGTCCAAGAAATGATCGTAACTATAGCTTATCTGTTAACAAAAAGATGAAAAAGAAAGCTATGGCGATGGTTCTGTCAGAAAAAGTTGCTAACAATCAATTAATTATTGTAGATTCACTTTCTCTTCCAGAAATTAAAACTAAATTATTGAACAATGCTTTGAATGCTTTACCAGTTAACAAGGCAAAGACAATAATTGCTATGAATAAAAATGATGAAAATGTTGTTAAGAGTGCACGTAACTTACCAAAAGTTATGACCCTGCCAGCAGCTTCACTAAATGTTGTTGATGTTATGTCTCATCCTTATTTGTTGGTTGAAGAGGCGGCTTTGGAAACTTTGTATAAAAATTATTCAGTTAATGTTAAATCTGTAAAGTAATATGGCAAAGACAAAAAACGAAGTAAAAACAATCAAACCTGTTGATTTAAAAACAGATATTCCAAATAGAGTGCTTATTAAACCTTTGATTTCAGAAAAAGGCGCGTTACTTGCTACTGAAAATAAGTATCAATTTGAAGTTAGTTCTAAAGCAACAAAAGCAACGGTAAAAAAAGCCGTAGAAATGATTTACGGTATTAAACCGATTGCAGTAAATATTATTAATACTGAAGATAAAAACATTAGATTTCGTGGTCGTCCAGGCGTAAGATATGGTTTTAAAAAAGCCGTTGTTACCTTGCCAAAGGGCATGACGATTAATGTTTACGAAGGAGTATAATCATATGGCTATTAAAGTATACAAACCAAACAATGCCGGCCGTCGTAGTGGAATGTCAGTTATTGACAACTCTGATTTAAGCAAAGTTAAACCTTTAAAAAGTTTAACAAAAATTAGAAAAGAAACTGCTGGTCGTAATAATTCTGGAAAAATTACTGTTCGTCATCGTGGTTCCGGGGTGAAACAAAGAATCAGAATGGTAGATTTTAAAGGTGATAAATTTGATATTCCTGGAAAAGTAAAAACTATTGAATACGATCCAAATCGTAGCGCTAGAATTGCTTTGATTGCATATAGAGACGGCGAAAGACGTTATATCGTTGCTCCAGAAACGCTAAAAGTTGGCGATACAATTGTTAGTTCTAAAACAAAGTTTGTAATGGGTATCGGCAATCGTTTCACATTAGAGATGATTCCTCAGGGCATTCCTGTTTATAATGTAGAGTTGGAGCCTGGAAAAGGTGGAACCTTAGCTCGTTCGGCTGGAAGTTTATTGTTGGTTCAGGCTATGGAAGGTAAATATGTTCAAGTAAAAATGCCTTCCGGTGAAATTCGTTTATTACCAAAAACTTGTTTAGCTTCGATTGGTCAAGTTTCAAATACTGATTGGCGCAATATCAGATGGGGTAAAGCTGGTAGAATGAGACACAGAGGAATACGTCCAACTGTAAGAGGTAAAGTAATGAACCCAGTTGATCATCCTCATGGTGGTGGTGAAGCTCGTAATCCAATTGGTTTGAAAGGTGGTCCAAAAAATATTTGGGGAAAGAAAGCACTTGGTGTTAAGACCAGAAAGACAAGCAAAGCTTCTAGTCGTTTAATTATTAAGCGTCGTAACAAGAATTAATTTATATGAGCCGAAGTTTAAAAAAGGGTCCATGGACTGATCCGAAGTTATTAAAAAAGATTGCCGCAATGAAGGCTGGTGACAGTGCTCTTGTTAAGACCTGGTCACGTGATTCCGTAATTACTCCAGAAATGGTTGGTTTCAACATTGGTGTTCACAACGGCAAACAACACACACCTGTATTTGTAGTCGAAAATATGGTCGGACATCGTTTAGGTGAATTTTCACCAACCCGTAAATTTATGGGTCATGGTGGTAAGATGGCTAAACAACAAGCTTCTAATAAGAAATAATTAATTTACTGATATGCCACGTACAAAAAAAGAATCAAACAAAGAAGAACAAGTCAAAACGGATGTTAATGTTGAAATGAAAAATGTAAATCAAAATGAAGCTAAAGAAGTGAAAGCCATTTTGAACGGTTTGCGTATGTCACCTCGTAAGGTGCGTTTGTTAACACGTTTACTTTCAGGAATGAAACCAGTTGATGCTTTGTTACAGTTGAAATTCTCTTCTAAGCGCGCTGCCAAGCCATTAATGAAATTAATTAATTCCGCCTTAGCCAACGCTAGTCATAATACCAATTTAGTGGTCGAAGAATTAGTGATTAGCAAGTTTGTGGTTAATGAAGGTTTTGTTTTAAAACGTCATAAACCAGCAGCTTTCGGTGTGGCTCATCCAATTAAAAAGCGTTCCAGCAGAGTTATTCTTGTGTTGGCTCAACGCAAATCAAAATAGATAATATGGGACAGAAAGTTAATCCAAAAGCATTTCGTCTAGGACAACATATCGGTTGGTCATCAATCTGGTATGCTAAACCAAAAGATTACGCAACTTTGGTTCGTCAAGACATTACATTGCGTAAATTTTTAAAGAAAAGATTAAAAGATGCCTTAATTGAAAAGGTTGAATTAGAAAACAAACCTAATGGCACTACTATTACTATTATCGCTGGTCGACCAGGTGTTGTTATTGGTCGCGGAGGTACAGGTATTGAAAGTTTACGTAAGGATATTATTGAAAAGTTTTTTTCTACCGGTGCAAAAAAAGACGTATCCATTAACATTAAAGAAGTAGAAAATCCAAGTTTATCTTCAGAGATTATTGTACAAAACATTGCTACTGATATTGAAAAGCGTATGCCTTTCAGACGTGTTATGAAACACACGATTGAAAGAGTTATGAAATCAGGCGCTCAAGGTGTTCGTCTGGCTTTATCGGGAAGATTAAATGGTGCAGAAATTGCCCGTCGTGAAATATTGGCTAAGGGTCGCGTACCTTTACACACCATTCGTGCTGATATTGATTATGCTCGTGGTGCTGCGTTTACCACTTATGGTGCTATCGGTATAAAGGTTTGGATTTATAAAGGTGAGGTCTTTGCTGGTGAAGAAAAGAAAGAGTCTGGAAAGATTTTAGAAAAATTACAAAACCGTCGACGTTTTGGCGGTCGTGGTCGAAACAATCGTGGTGGTCGCGGACGTGAACGTTCTAATTCTGAAAAAAGTAATTAATTTAGAAAAAACATATGTTAGCCCCAAAAAAGATTAAACACAGAAAGTGGCAACGCACCGATAAGATTAAAGGAAAGGCCACTAGTAAAACATATATTAGTTTTGGCGATTTTGCTTTAAAGAGTTTGGATGCTGGTTTTGTTACTTCGCGTCAAATTGAGTCCGCTCGTCGTATTATGTCTCGTTATACTCAGCGTGGTGGAAAGGTTTGGATTAGAATTTTCCCTGATCGTCCAATTACTACCAAAGGTTCAGAAATGCCTATGGGTAAAGGAAAGGGTACTGTTGATCATTACGCTGCTGTTGTTAAACCGGGAACGATTATGTTTGAAATGACCGGTGTAAGCGCAAAAGTGGCAAAAGAATCGATGGAAATGGCAGCCTACAAATTGCCAGTAAAATGTAAGTTTATGACAAAATAAGCCTATGAAATACATTGAATTAAATGAAAAAAACGAAGCGCAATTAAAACAATTTTTAGTTGAATTACGTGAACAGGAAAGAAAGTTAAGATTTAGTATTAGCAATAATCAACAAAAAAATGTTAAAGAGTTGCAAAAGTTGAACAAGCAGATTGCTCAGGTTTTGACTAAGTTATCACAACTTTCATCCACTAATCAGCCACAAAAGGCTTAAAATATATGACTAACAATCAGACACCAGTTAAAAAAACTATACGTCGTGGATTTGTTGGAAATGTTGTTTCTAACAAAATGCAAAAAACTGTGGTAGTGGCTGTAGTCCGCAATGTAGTTCATCCAAAGTACAAGCGTGCTTATAAGCAAACTACTAAGTTTAAATGTCATGACGAAAAGCAAATGTGCCAAGTTGGCGACAGAGTTGCTTTTGCAGAGTGCCGTCCATTGTCGAGGGACAAGCGCTGGATAATAACCAAAATAATTAAGTAATATCAAAAGTATATGATACAGATGCGTTCCATGCTTAAAGTTGCCGATAATAGCGGTGCAAAAAAACTTCAATGTATTAAAGTTTTGGGTGGATACAAAAGACGTTATGCAATTGTTGGCGATATTATTACAGTTAGTATAAAAGAAGCTCAACCACATACCAGTGCTAAAAAAGGAGAAGTTGTGCACGCCGTAATTGTTCGTCAAAAAAAAGAAGTTCGTCGTGTTGATGGTACTTATGTTAGATTTGATGATAATGCCGCAGTTATTGTTGATAAAAAATCCAAAGAACCTAAGGCGACACGTATTTTTGGACCCGTTGCTCGCGAATTACGTGCCAAAGGTTTTAATAAAATTATTTCTTTAGCCCCTGAGGTATTGTAAACGTATGAAGATTAAAAAAGGTGATACCGTAAAAGTTATAAGCGGTAAAGATAAAAATAAAACCGGTAAAGTTACTCAAATCTTGCCGGCAATGCAAAGTGTTGTTGTTGATGGTTTAAATATTCGTGTTCGTCACATTAAACCAAGAAAAAACAACGAAAAAGGTCAAAGAATTGAGTTTAGCGCTCCATTGCACGTATCCAAGGTTATGTTACTTGATCCAAAGTCTGGTCAAGCTACAAGAGTTGGATATAAGATTTTAGAAAACGGCGAAAAGGTGCGCGTTGCTAAGAAGTCAAAAGAAACATTGTAATATGGACATGCAAAAAGTTTACAAAGAAAAAGCCGTTTCTGAAATGAAAAAGCAGTTTGGCTTTAAAAATATACATCAACTACCAAAAGTGGTTAAAGTTACAGTAAATATCGGTTTGGGAAAAGCAAAAGACGATCCAAAATTAATTGAAGTTGCAGAAAATACCTTAACACGTATTTGCGGACAAAAACCAGTTGTTACTTTGGCAAAAAAATCAATTTCCAATTTTAAAGTTCGTGAAGGAATGAAAGTAGGTATGGTTGTAACGTTACGTGGAAAGAACATGTGGAGTTTCTTAACAAAGTTAGTTCACATTGCTTTGCCAAGAGTTCGAGATTTTCGTGGTATTAACCCAAAGAGCATCGATAAACAAGGCAATTTAAATATCGGTTTCAAAGAACATATTGTATTTTCCGAAATTAAATCTGATGAGGTTGAAAAAATACATGGTTTAGAAGTTTCGATCACGACTACCGCTGGTTCTCGTGAGGTCGGCGAAGCGCTCTTTCGTTTATTAGGTTTTCCATTAAAGTAAATTCCTTGGTATGGCAATTAAATCAAGAATCATTAAGTCACAACTTCCTCCAAAATTTTCCACTAGAAAGGTAAACAGATGTTGGCGTTGTGGTCGAAATCGCAGCTATATGCGCGAATTTAATATGTGTCGTATTTGTTTCCGTGAATTGGCTAATAAAGGCGAGTTACCAGGAATTCGTAAGTCGAGTTGGTAACATAATTATAGAATAAATCATATGATGACAGATCCTATCGCAGACATGCTTACTCGTATTCGCAACTCAAGTGCAGTGCGTAAAGCAGAAACAATCGTGCCTTTCTCGACTTTGAAATTAGAAATCGCAAAAGTTTTGAAGTTAGAAGGTTATATCGAGGATGTTATTGTTGAAGACTCACGTCCTCCATTTAAACAAATAAGATTGGTTTTAAAGTACGATCAACTAACTAAAGAACCAATTATTCGTCACCTAAAACGTATTAGTACTCCAGGTAGACGAGTGTATGTAAAGCGTGATGAAGTGCCACAAGTTTTGAATGGTTTCGGAATGGCTATATTGTCGACTTCACGTGGAGTTTTATCCAGTCAACAAGCTCGTCGTAGCAAGGTTGGTGGAGAATTAATTTGTGAAATTTGGTAAATAATATGTCACGTATCGGAAAAAAACCAATTGAAATCCCATCTGGCGTTAGCGTTGAAATTAATGGTCAGAAAGTAAGCGTTAAAGGTCCTAAAGGGAGTTTAGAACAAGTTGTTCATGAAGCAACTAAAATTGAATTAATCGATAATCAATTAGTTGTAAAAGTTTCTAACGAAGAAAACGTTAAAGAACGAGCTCTTTGGGGGCTAACCCGTTCTTTATTAGCTAACTTAGTTTCCGGTGTAACGGTTGGTTTTCAAAAATCATTAGAAATTAACGGCGTTGGTTTTAAAGCAGCCGTTAATGGACAAGTTTTAGTTTTAAATTTAGGCTTTTCTCATCCAGTGAACTTTCCAATTCCAGCTGGTATAACAATTACAGTTGAAAAAAATGTTATTACTATTGCCGGTATTGATCGACAGAGAGTTGGTCAGATTGCTGCTGAAATAAGAGCTTTGAAAAAACCAGAACCATACAAAGGTAAGGGAATAAAGTATAGCGATGAAGTTATTCGTCGTAAGGCTGGTAAAGTTGTTAAGAGTGGTTCATAATTTGAATAAGTTATATGTCTGAAATGAAAAAAAGAAAGCAGCAACTTCGTGAACGTCGTGTAATTCGCATTCGTTCAAAAGTAAGTGGTACTGCTGAAAGACCAAGATTAGCAGTTTTTAGAAGTTTAAAGCATATCAGTGTTCAAGCTATTGATGATGTGGCAGGTAAAACTTTGTCAGCGGTTAACGACAAAGGTTTAACTGGCAAACCAATGGAAAGAGCGGCTGAGGTTGGTAAATTAATTGCTACCAAATTGCTAGAACAAAAAGTCGAAAAAGCTGTTTTTGATAAGCGTTCATATCGTTATCATGGCCAGGTAAAAGCCTTGGCTGATGGTGCGCGTGCCGCTGGTTTACAATTTTAATGTAGAAAGTACAAAATTATATGCCAAGAGAAAGAAAAGGATCACGTGAGGTTATTACTCCAAACGAATTTGATCAAAAAATAATTGACTTATCACGCGTTACTCGTGTTATGGCCGGTGGTAAACGTATGAGATTTCGTGCTTGTGTTGTAATTGGTGATCGTAAAGGTAAAGTTGGTTGGGCAGTCGCTAAAGCAGCAGACGTTTCTGAAGCTGTTTCTAAGGCGGCAACAAAAGCCAAGAAAAACTTACTAACGATTCCTTTGTACAAAAATACAATTCCTCACCAAGTAATTGCTAAATATAAGTCATCTGAAATTCTATTAAAACCTGCAAAGGATGGCGTTGGTTTGATTGCTGGTGGTTCGGTTAGAAGTGTTTTGGAAATTGCTGGTGTACCAAATATTTATGGCAAGATGATTGCTAGAACTTCAAATAGCATAAACAACATCACCGCTATTTTTAGGGCAATAGAAATGCTCAAAACATCGGCTTCAAGAAAGAAAATTGAAGAAAAAATTTCAACAAAGAATGAAGTAGAAAAAGAAGAAATTGCCGAAGAAAAGCCTGTTAAAAAGACGGTACGACGTTCAGTTAAAAAAAATAACTAGAAATATTTATGTCTACAAAAGTGTCTCTAAATAATTTACCGGCATCGGTAGGAAAAAAATCGCGACGCGTTGGTCGTGGAAACGCTAAAGGCGGAAACACCTCTGGTCGTGGAAATAAAGGTCTAAGAGCTAAAAAAAAAAAAAAAAGAGGTATCGTAAAACGAGC
>CAZAXS010000016.1:0-10871 GCA_964489205.1 uncultured Gammaproteobacteria bacterium | reverse complement strand
TCTTTCCATAGTTTTCTTTATTAATATTAATGCAAACAGAGTCTTTGTCAAAAAATTAATAATAATTTACCCGCCTAGACTAAGACTGATTATGGTTATATATTAAAAGGCGGTGAGTTAAAATTTATTTCATTTTATATTTATTTTTTATGGCAAGAATAATAGGTAAAGGCTACACTTTCGATGACGTTTTAATTGTTCCAAAATATAATAAAGTTTTGTCACGGCGCGATGTTAAGTTTCAAACAAAAGTAACAAAAAATTATCAAATAGATATACCAATTTTAGCCGCCAATATGGATACGATTTGCGAAAGTAAAATGGCGATTGCTTTGGGTCGTTTAGGTGGGCTTGGTGTTATTCATCGTTTTTTAACGATTGCCGATCAAGCAGAAGAAGTTAGAAAAGTTAAGGCAGAAAATTTAATTACCGCCGCCGCTGTTGGTGTTAAAGATTACGAAGAAAGAGTGGAGGCGCTTAATGCAGTTGGAGTAAATATAATTGTTTTGGATATAGCTCATGGTCATTCTAAACGCGTGGGTAAAACATTGGATTTCATAAAAGAAAAATATCCTCACATCGACGTTATGGTTGGTAATATTGCCACAAAAGATGCGGCTGAATATTTTATTAGTAAAAAAGCGGATGGTATTAAAGTTGGAATTGGTCCGGGTGCTGTGTGTATTACTCGAGTAATGTCGGGTGCTGGTGTACCGCAAATTACAGCCATAATGGATGTTTACGAAGCTACTCAAGGTAGGGTGCCAGTATGCGCGGACGGTGGAATTAAATGTCCTGGTGATATTGCCAAAGCGATCGGTGCGGGAGCGGATACGGTAATGATCGGTTCTCTTTTTTCTGGTGTTGATGAAACACCGGGCGAAGTAATTACAAAAAACGGTGTTGATTACAAAGAGTATAGAGGCATGGCCAGCTATTTAGCTACCATAAAAAAACTCAAATTAGATGGACAAATGGTTGAAGAAGATGTTCACGTGGAGGGTGAGGCAACAATGGTGCCAGTAAAAGGTCCTTTGGTTAGAGTAATTAATAAATTCCTTGGTGGATTAGCATCTGGGATGACTTATGTTGGTGCCGACAAAATAGATTCTTTGAGAGGTAAAGCAGATTTTACTCTTGTTACCAGTCGTGGTTATGGTGAAGGCGTAGCTCACGCATTAAAAGACGATAAATAAAAGTCATTGCTTGGTCTGGTATTTTTCAAAACTTTCTGTTACTCTGTCTCGGATAATATGCCAGAAGAAGTAATTCTACGTTTTGACGAAGTAACATTTGAATATGTAGAAAAAAAGCCCGTTTTGCATGAGGCGAGTTTTAGTATTCGCCGTGGTGCAAAATTTACTCTTATGGGCCAAAACGGGGCTGGTAAAAGTACAATTTTTAAATTAATTACCGGCGAGTTGAAACCAAATAAAGGTAAGGTTTCGGTGACTAACGCTACTATTGGAACGGCAAAACAAACAATTGCTCGTGAGGATTTAGATTTAAACGTCGAAGAATATTTTAGTAAAGCTTTTCATGAAGTGCCGGGTAATATAAAAAGTAGAATTAAAAAAGTGATGGATGCGGTTAATTTAGATGTTCCACTTGATAGAATTGTCGGTCAATTGTCTGGTGGTCAGCAGGCACGAATTTTGTTGGCTTATGCGCTGATTGAAGATCCGGATATTTTGTTATTAGATGAACCAACGAATAATTTGGATTCAGCTGGTATTGATCATTTGATAGGTTTTTTATTGAGCCACACAAAAACTGTATTTGTTATTTCTCACGATGCTGATTTTTTAAACTTATTCACTGAGGGTGTTATTTATCTAAATAATTATACTCATAAAACCGAACTTTATGTTGGTAATTATTATGCCGTAGTTGAAGATATTGCTAAGCAGATTGAACGTGAAGAAAAGAAAAACGCTCAGTTGGAAAAACAAATTCGAGATCGCAAAGAAAAAGTAAACTTTTTTGCTAACAAAGGCGGTAAGATGCGACAATTGGCTAGAAAATTAAAAGAAGAGGCGGAAGAAATGGAAGACAATAAGGTTGAGGTTCGTCGTGAAGACCGGACAATAAGAGCTTTTAACATACCTAATCAAGAAGATATTATTGGTACGGTGGCTAGGTTTACTGAAATTAAGGTTATAAAAAATCATGAGCCAATTATGAAAGCGGTTGACATCGAAATCAAACGACGAACAAAAATGTTAGTTGTGGGTCCAAACGGTATTGGTAAAAGTACGTTGCTTAGAAGTTTAGTTGCGCAAAAAGAAAGTGGTTTGCAAATCATGCCAGAAGTAAAAGTTGGTTATTACAGTCAAGATTTTTCTACCCTGGATTACGATCAAACAGTTTTTGACTCACTAAAAAGTGTAATGTTTGATGAAGCTGATGAACAGACTATGCGTTCGGTAGCGGCCGGATTTTTAATTACCGGAAATTTAATGGAACATAAAGTATCAGCTCTTTCGGAAGGGCAAAAAGGATTGTTATCTTTGGCTCGTTTGGTTTTAATGAAGCCGAGCTTATTAATTTTAGACGAACCAACTAATCACATTAATTTTCGTCATTTGCCAGTAATTATTGATGCTATTAATGACTATCAAGGCGCTTTAATTATGGTTAGTCATATGACCGAATTTGTTAAAGAAATTAAGTTTGATCAGGAGTTAGATTTGGGAAAGCTCTAGAATGAATAATTGTAATATTGAGTCTGATGGTATTACCAAAATTAGACACGTTAAAAATAACGTACTACAGTTAAGTGGTCTTATTAACTTTTTATAGTAATATTTCTGGCGGGAAAATGTTCCTGTTACAAAAGTATTACCTATCAACATATGGATATCAATCAAGAATCAATTGAATTACACGCCAAACATCACGGCAAGATTTCTTTAAATTTAAAAGTGCCTTTAGAAACAAAGCATGATTTATCATTAGCTTATACGCCTGGAGTAGCTGCGGTTTGTTCGGAAATTCACCAACATCCGGAAAAAGTAAAAGACTTAACCATTAAGCGTAATACCATTGCTGTTATTACCGATGGTTCGGCGGTTTTGGGTTTGGGTAATATTGGTGCTGAAGCGGGTTTGCCGGTGATGGAAGGTAAAGCCGTGTTGTTCAAACGTTTTGCTGATTTAGATGCTTTTCCAATTTGTTTAGCCACACAAGATACCGAAGAAATAATTAAAACCATTAAAAATATCGCGCCAGCATTTGGAGGAATTAATTTAGAAGATATTTCGGCGCCCCGCTGTTTTGAAATTGAAAAGAGATTAAAAGCTGAACTTGATATTCCGGTTATGCACGACGATCAACATGGAACAGCAGTGGTAGTTTTGGCTGGACTGATTAATGCTTTAAAAGTTGTTAATCAAAAAAAAGAAGATGTGAGTGTGGTGATTAATGGCGCTGGTGCTGCGGGAATAGCAATCGCTGATTTGCTTTTACTTTATGGTTTTAAAAAAATGATTTTAGTTGATAGTAAGGGAATTGTTTCTAAACAACGAACAGATTTGAATGACGAAAAAATAAAATACTTAGATAAAACTAATTTTGAAAATATAGATGGTGATTTAAATGACGCCTTAAAAGGAGCTAATGTTTTTATTGGTGTGAGTAAGGGAAATTTATTAACACCAGAAATGATAAAGACGATGGCTCAAGATCCGATAGTTATTGCTATGGCCAATCCAACGCCAGAAATTATGCCCGATTTAGCGCTAGCGGCGGGAGCTAAGGTTGTGGCTACAGGCAGATCAGATTTTGCTAATCAATTGAATAACGTTTTGGTGTTTCCGGGTGTGTTTAGAGGCGCTCTGGATAATGGTGTTAAACAAATTTCCGACGATATGTTAATTAGAGCTTCGGAAAATTTAGCAAGTTTAGTTTTGGAACCTTCGGCAGAAAAAATTATTCCAACGCCATTTGAAGAAGGGATTGTAAAAGCGGTCAGCGAGGCAATAAAATAAAAAAATACGCCCCTAAGTTTAGGGGCGTTGATTTTATATTAAACTTAACAAAAATATTCTTTTTTTTATTTTTACCTTTACTGAATTTTTTTGATCAATAACATTGGTTAAAATATTTTTGATGGTTGTATCGTCAATATTTTCAAAATCTTGAATCGTGTGATCTTGATTAATTGACTTAGTTTTAATTACCTTGACGGTAATTGCGCTATTGCCTAGGTTGTAAAGCTCGGCCTTTGCGTTTTTATTATCGAAAAAATCAGAGATTTTTTCGATTAATTGAAGAAAATTAATAACACACTTCATTATTTACCTCATTTTTTGGTTGTGCGAATTACAAAGATGTTGCTATATTTTTAATAATTTGTCAAGTGGACTAGTTTTGATTTTTGTTTGTGTTATGGATACAATAAAGTAAATACTTTTATATTATTTATTAATTAAATTAATTATTATAAACACAAAGGACATATGGCTCGTCTTATTTTTGATATAGAAACTGTTGGTGAAAATTTTGATGAATTGGATGAAGCAACGCAACATTCATTAACACGTTGGATTAAGCGTGAAGCAATGGATGAAAATGAATATAAATCTCAACTTGATGATGTAAAAAATGGTTTAGGTTTTTCACCTTTAACCGGGCAAATTGTTGCCTTGGGAGTTTATGATTTAGATCGACAACAAGGCGTGGTTTATTTTCAAGCACCCGACAAACGACTAAAAGAATTTGTTGAAGACTCGATAACATACAAACCAATGGATGAGGCTGAGATGTTAAGAAGTTTTTGGGAAGGTTGTTTAAAATATGATGAATTTGTAACGTTTAATGGTCGAGCTTTTGATGTTCCTTTTTTAATGGTTCGATCGGCGGTTCATGGAATAAAACCGACTCAAGATTTAATGTCGAATCGTTATTTAAATAAACAAATGCGTATTAAACACATTGACCTATTGGATCAATTATCATTTTATGGTGCGGTTAGGCGTAAAGGTTCTTTGCATTTATGGTGCCGAGCCTTTGGTATAGATAGTCCAAAAGAAAGTGTTTGCGGTGATGATGTGGCGCCTTTGTTTAAAAAAGGCCGATACGAAGATATAGCTAGATATAATGCCAAAGATTTATTTGCTACCGCAGCTTTGTACGAAAGATGGTTGGCTTATTTAGCTGAATAAAAAGCAACTCATTCTTGAGTTGCTTAAATAATTTTTTACTTTTTTAGTCGTCGATCTGATCGTAAATTTTTTTAGTATGAATTTTTCTGCAGGTCGGACACCAAAAAATTTGATAGACATCGCTTAATTTATTAAAGCGATCACTATAATATGGATAGGTTACAGCTTTTATTTTTAAAACTGTAAAAACATCCTCATTACAGAAACAACGCGCTAGATTATCACAAGTTTTTATGTATCTTGATGTTTCCCAAGTCAGTTTATACCCGCTTTTTTTAATATTATATTCTATTGCTTGGTTTAGGAAACCATATTCTTGCGCAGACAATCTTGGGTGATAGTGGAAGAGCGCTTGTTTAAGGTTATATAAAATGAACGAATGCATTGATTTTCCTTTTTTTATGAATCAATTCAATAATTTGTTATATTTTCTTTAACTTGTCAAGAGAGTTATATTTTGTTAGTTTGTATTGGTTGCTATATTATAATAATTTATGTATTTAATTAACGGAAAAGAAATAGCTGAAAAAATTTTAAACAATATTATTATTTCTAACTCTCAACAACAAGATGTTGTTTTGACGATTGTTTTAGTTGGTGATGACGAGGGTTCGAAAGTATATGTAGAACGGAAAAGATTAGCAGCTGAGCGAGTTGGTATCAAGGTAAGGATTGTTAAATTAGATGTAAATACAGAAGCTGAAGTTATTAAGGCAACGATCAAACAATCAGCATTAATAAGTGCTGGAGTTATTTTGCAATTACCCTTGCCAGAAAAAATTAAACATTTAACTGATGATATTATAGCTTCTATTCCAGTTGAAAAAGACGTTGATTGTTTACGCTTAGAAACCTTAGCTTTGGCAAGTGATAATCAACTAAAATGGCAACCACCAATTGTAGAAGCTGTAGACGCTGTCTTTTTAGAAAGAGGAATAGATCTAACTGATAAAAATATATGTTTGGTTGGAAAAGGTAAGGTGACGGGCTTACCAATTTATGAAGTATATAAAAAAAGAAATTATAATGTGGTGGTGATTGATAAAAATACGGTTGATGTTGATAGTAAAATTAAAAGCGCAGATATAATTATAAGCGCCACAGGGCAAGCGCACTTTATTACAGCTGACAAGGTTAAAGATGGGACAGTAATTATTGACGCTGGTTTTGCTCGTAAAGACGGAAAAATAGTTGGTGATGTAGACAATTCTTCATTTGAACAACGAGAGGTTGTAATTTGTCCATCTCCAGGAGGAGTGGGGCCGATTACGGTTGCGATGTTATTACTAAATGTAATTAAAGCTCACCAAGATTAAATTATTTTTTTAAATTTTTCAGATAGTGCTATAATTAGTTTACTATTATTTTATGTTACATAGATTTTTTTCCAAACAAGAACAAGAAAACGGTGATTTGAAGGTTACGTCACCACAAAACATTGAAGCTAGTTCAATTGATAAAGCCCTTGATGTGTTATCATCATGGCGAATTTTAAAAATAATGGGTGAATTTGTTAGTGGTTTTGAATTTTTGCGTCGCTATGGTTTGGCAGCAACTTTTTTTGGTTCTGCCAGAAATACATTACCAAAAGAAGTTTATGACGATGTTTCAAAGTTAGCTTCTGGCTTAGTTAAATTGGGTTTTGCGGTAATAACGGGCGGTGGTCCGGGTATAATGGAGGCGGCTAATAAAGGTGCTTATGAAAGTGGCGGTCAATCGGTGGGAATTAATATTCAATTACCAATGGAGCAAAGAGTTAATCCGTACGTTAAAGAATCGTCAGCGTTTCATTATTTCTTTACTCGTAAAGTAATGTTGTCTTACGCTTCAGAGATTTATATTTTTTATCCGGGTGGCTTTGGAACGCTAGATGAAATGTTTGAAATGATTACTTTGGTGCAAACCGGTAAAGTTGGTCCGATGCCAATTATTTTAGTTAATAAAGAATTTTGGCAACCATTATTAAATTGGATTGAAGTGGCGTTGGTGGAAAAATTTGAAACTATTTCTCCGGAAGATTTAAACATTTTTCATTTAGTTGATAACGCCGATGAAGCCTTAGTTATTATTGAAGATTTGATAAAGAGAAATAAAATTAGTTCCAAACCTTTACCGCCAGAATATTCAGAGGAAGAGAAAATTATAAAATAACTCAGTAATAGTTAATCATTATAAACGCACAATTGTTGCGTTTATTTTATAATTGAGAATATTTATGCAACAAAGTTGCGTTTTTTTAAATATTTTACTAGTATATACTATTATGAATACAACAATTATATTTACTTTGATAGCAGTCTTATCCGTTAGTTTGATTAGCGCTATTGGCTTGGTAGGTTTTTTATTTTCAGAAAGTATATTAAAAAAGATATCTGGTGGTTTAGTTGCTTTGGCCGTTGGTGCTTTATTTGGGGACGTTTTTATTCATATTTTACCCGAAATAAGTGAGAACTGGACAACGGTAACCAGTGTTTCTATTTTATCGGGCATTGTCTTTTTCGCTTTAGTTGAAAAGGTATTACACTGGCACCATCATCATGGTAGTCACAAAGACTGTGATCATAAATCTCAGCCAGCATCGGCAACGATGTTAGTCATTGGTGATGCCGTTCATAATTTTATTGATGGGGCGTTAATCGCAACCAGTTTTTTAGTTAGTTTTGAATTGGGTTTAGCTACAACCGTCGCTGTAATTCTGCACGAAATACCACAAGAGATTTCTGATTTTGGTGCCTTAATAGCCTTAGGTGTGAAAGCAAAAAAGGCATTTTGGCTAAATTTATTATCTGCGTTGACAGCGGTAATTGGTGCGTTGTTGGTATTTATCGTTGGTGATCAAACCGATACATTTACTACCTATTTGTTACCGTTTACAGCTGGTGGATTTATATATGTTGCTGGCACCGATTTATTACCCGAAATAAAAACTACCACCAAAATAAGCAATATTTTTTGGCACCTAGGATTAATAATTTTAGGTATTAGCTTAATGGTCTTGTTAACGGTTTTTGAATAATATGATGAAAGACAATCCAGAGTTAATTTTAGAACGTTTGGGTTTGCGCAAGACAAATTTACGTAAAAAACTGATACAGTTATTTGTAAATAACCAAAATCCGTTACCGTTATTAAAAATAAAAAAATCTGTAAGTTCGATCACAACCGACAGAGTGACTATATATCGTGAATTAGAAAAATTACAAAAGTATAACTTAATTGAAAGCGTAGATATAAATGGTGTTAATTATTACGAATTAACAAAAAAACACCACCACCACGCTAATTGTTATAGGTGTAAAAAAATTATCTGTTTGCCGTGTTATGAAAAAAACAAACCAATCGATAAGAGTTTATTTGGTTGGCAAAAGATAAAGCACCAGGTTTTAATTAAAGGTTTGTGTAATAATTGTGGTAATAAATATGTATAAACTAAAAATAATTTTTACAACACTGCTGTTTACTTTGTTAATTGTTCCCAACTTGGCTCGAGCTCAGGATTTTTATCATCAGGCAAAAATTTTAAGAACAGTAGAAAGTGAGTTAATCAAAATTGATAATGAAGATTCTTATTATCAAAAACTTGAAATAGAGTTGGATAATGGACAAAGAGAAATAATCGAGCATGGAAAAGAAAACCTTGTTCAAGAAAAAAATAAATTCAACGATGGTGATAAAATAATCGTTTATAATAATGGAAATAATATTTACCAAGTTGTTGATCGTTGGCGTTTAGATGGTTATTGGTATATTTTGCTATTCTTTTTGTTAATCGTTTTATATTTTGTTGGTGTAAGAGGTGTGGCAGCGGTTTTTGGATTATTTTACAGCTTATTGATAATTTTTTTAGTAATGGTGCCAATGCTTCTTCATGGTTTTAATCCAATACTAGCAACAATAATTTCCGGCTTAGTTATTGTTATTCCCACAACTTTTATAACTCATGGTTTTAAGAAACAATCTTTCTTGATAAGCGCCAGTATTGTTGGGGGATTGTTAGTTGCTTTGATCTTAAATATAATTTTTACTTATTTAACCAGGTTAACGGGCGCTGGTTCCGAAGAAACTTATTATTTACAAATCGCCGGCTTTGGTAATGTTGATTTTAAGGCTTTGTTTATGGGCGGAGTAATCGTTGGTGTTTTAGGTGTTTTAGATGATGTGGCTGTCGGGCAAATAAGTGTTGTTAATGAAATTAGAGAAGTTGATTCAAAGATTTCTAACGTTGAGTTAACCATGCGTTCGTTGAGAGTTGGTAAGGCTCACGTTTTGTCTTTGGTTAATACTTTGGCTTTGGCTTACATTGGTGCGGCTCTGCCACTGTTTATGTTGTTCGTTGGTGATAAAAGTATGCCGTGGTGGGTATTATTAAATAGTGAGGGAATTGGTGAAGAAATAATAAGGACTTTGGTCGGCAGTTCGGCTTTGATTTTAACTGTGCCAATAGCTACTTTATTAGCTGTTTGGTTCAAAGATAAAAAAAGCTCTTATCGTTAATGATAAGAGCAAAGTTTTAATTAAGACTAATTGGCGGAGAGCAAATATTAAAGCTATTAGTGATTGCTTCTTCCAGGCTTCCAATAAACGAGTTGTATAAAAACCCATAATCAAAACCAAATAGCGAGACAATAAATGATTGCCAGGCAATTTGCCAATAGAATTGGTGAACAAAGCATTTATTTAAATGAGCGGAATCAATTTTGTAAAAATCAAAGATTACTTGCTCGACGCAAGAAATTATTTTCCAAGCTTGAGACAGTTTTTCAATTTCAACCGGGATTGGTTCAATGTTTCTTATCCTCTTGACATCATCTTCTGTGGATGTGGAGTTAAGAAAATCTATCATGGCATTTATTTTACGCCATACATCTAGATTAGTGATTGTTAGGGCGCCTAAGCCACTAACACCTTTGCAAGTATCTTTGCAGACTCCGTTTAATTTTTTGTCTTCCGGTGAAAAAGATAGCAAAGTTTTGTTGAATCTTTCTTGAAGTTCAGCTCCAAGAGTTGGCTCGACATCTAATAACCTGAATTCCAGATATCTATCCATAATATCTCCTTTTGTGTTTATTGTAATGAGCTAATTGACTATCCTACTAATATTTTATTGATTAGTCAACGACTCGTTTGAAACTAGTTTAAAGTTGGTGTATGGTTGTTTAGTATGGAAAAGATTTTACTTCACACTTGTTGCGCGCCTTGTAGTATTGCGGTTATTCAGGATTTAATTAAAACATATGAAGTTGTGGTTTATTTTTTTAATCCCAATATTTTTCCTTATGATGAGTATGAAAAAAGGAAGGCGGAGGTGGTTAAAGTGTGTGCTATGTGGCAGGTGAGAATGATTGATGAAGATTATATTCACCAGACATGGCAAGAAAAAGTTATTGGTTTAGATAAAGAACCTGAGGGTGGAAAACGTTGTTCAGTTTGTTTTGATTTACGATTACAACGAACAGCTCAAAAAGCTAAAGAACTGGGATGTAATATTTTTTCTACAACCTTAACCAGTGGTCGTTATAAAAAAGCTGAAATTATAAACCCAATTGGCGAGGGTATTGCCAAGGCAAATGGTTTGAAATTTATTTCCGCTGATTGGAAAAAAGACGGACGGCAAGAAAGAGCACAAAAATTAGTTTGTGAAAATAATATTTATAAACAGAAATATTGTGGTTGTGAATTTTCGTTAAAGGCAATGGAAGAGAGGGA
>CAZAXS010000015.1:4837-11370 GCA_964489205.1 uncultured Gammaproteobacteria bacterium | reverse complement strand
ATGGACCATAACCAGAATAAGTCGTTGTTAACACCGAACAACAACTATCAGCCTTAGAAATTTGCGGAAAAAATAAGGCTGTTAAAATTATGTAAATTGCTGTTATCGATCTAAATACTAACAACATAGATATTATTAATTATATTTCTATTTTACAAAACTTCCTAAATAGCCAATAGCGTCCATATGTGAGCCGGTCTTTTTTACTATTTTACCATCACACCTAGATTCTAATGTTGTTGCTACGCCCGTTAAAGAGATGTTGCAATTTAATGGCCTTGTTCCATAATTTGCATCTAACCAAATATATTTTTCAACACTGCCTGTAACAGTTGATTGTGACGGTAAATAATCTAAAACCTCATACGCCCTACTATGGCCAGCGACAAATATTCTATTAGCTGATGTTTTAATGGTATTTTTGTAATGACCAACAGCGGAGGCATAACCCATCTTCACTCCTTGTAGATTACTTTTCCAAGTCGTTGCAGATCCTCCAGTAAAGTCACCGGTTCCTTTGACACAAGCAACAACATAATCGTCTTTACTAACGCCAGCTGTACTAGCTTTTGCCATTTCACAATACTTTTCAAAAGTATAACCAGAAATATAATCACCGTGATAAAAAACAACTAATTTTGTTGGTTTTACATTTTTATAATTCTTAGGATAATAAATTTTACTTCCATCATCAGAAATATTAAAACTAACCCATTCATTAGTGCTGTTGGTAATAGCTAAATTAGTGTTATTACTAACAACCGCTTTATTACTAACGATTGAGCAAGATGAAGAAAAGCCTCTAATTTTTCCATCCTTTTTCATTAGTGGATACTCAAAATGCCATTTTTCACTTTGTAAACGACACCAACCACTATCCAAAAAACACGCTTGTAGTGTTTCTTGACATTCATGATTTGAAGATTTTCCTTCACACACAACATCTACAGCCGCACCTGATGTATGAGGACAAGAATTAATCCCACTACCTGGGTTGCAAGTTGGTGGATTACATTTACCGCTCTTACAGTTTTTTGAATACAATCTTTGTTGTTCATCTAAAGTTCTTGAAAAGTAACTAACTTGTAACTTAATATTTTTACTTTTTAAACAGTTATTCGCCTTTTTAAACGCCTCTAACGTATCTTCACGTAAATACGGATATTTATTGGCGTTGCCAGTTATTATGACATTACTAATATTCTCAACCTTCACCAAATTCTTAGGAGGAATCATTGACATAACATCCGGCTCAACATTTTCTTCAAATTCTACTTTCTCCACCATAGTAATCTCCGGTATGGAATTCATCACCAACTCTGGATTAATAATATATAAAATAGAATAACTAAAAAGCGCCAACAACAATCCCGTAACAGCGCCTGTTATATACTCTTTGGCTTGAGATACTTTTGCAGAATTACCGCCGGCAAAAATCCAAATAATTCCACCAATGGTAATCATAAACACCGCCAATAAACCGGCGACGGCAAAGACAAATTTATACAACCAAACTATATAATTAGGCAAAACACTACTATCAATAACCAAATCAGCTGGAAAGCCTGGCAGAGGCACATTGAAGCTAAAATTAATAGGCTTTAACTCTGCGTGAACGATGTCAACTGGTAAAAACAAAATTACTAATAAAAAAACAATTAAAATTGTAAACTTTTTATTAATAATCATAAATTATTTAAGCAATTCTTTTAATTGCTCATATAAATAAACACCACTTAGTCTTTGTCCGTTAACTACTGTGTACGGCGTACCATCAACACCAACCGCCACCGCTTCGTTTTGACTGGCCTGAATTATGGTTGCTGTTTTTTTCAAACTAACACAACTTTTAAAATCAATTTCATTTAATCCGATAGTTTTGGCGTGGTCGATTAAATCTTGATCGGTCAATTTGTTTTGATTAGCAAACAGTAAATCGTGATACTCCCAGAACTTTCCTTGTTGTTGCGCGCACCTAGCCGCTAAAGCCGCTTTTTCACCTATAAAATCATCATTAGAAACTGCGTCTTTCCAGATAACTTTAACCTTGTCACCGTTTTTTTCTAATAGTTTTTTTATCTCCAAGCTATAGCTAGAACAATGACTGCAAGAAAAACTACTATATACATAAAACTTATTTTCAGCTTGTTCGTTTCCTCTAAATGGATCTGACAACTTATCAACCGGCTCAATAACGGAATTATCGCTAATTCTCGCTAACGCCTCCTCCGACCTCTTTTCAACTTTACTAATCTCACCCGATAAAAATGAGTTTCTCAAAAATAGGAAGCCAACTGTTACAAACAACAAAACAAACAATAGAAGTATTATTAACTCTTGATTTTGTTTTTCTTTTTCCATAATTATCTTGCCAGGTTAAGTGAAAAAACTTGACCGGTTTTATTATCGTTAAAAATTAATTGGTTACTAGACTGATCGTATTGTAATGAAGAAATTGTTATACCCGAACCATTGTTGACCGGGGTAGCAATTTTTTCAACGTTTAAACTCTTTAAATCAATTAAGAAAATATCGTCATTAATATCCTTTGTTAATTCAGCAAACCAACCACCACCTTCCGGCATTGACTGAGGTACGGCGCAATAGGCTTTTTCCGGTAAAATATAGCACTTGTTTAAATAGGTATTCAAACCTAAATTTACTTGTCTTTTTATACTTAAATCTTCATTAAACTCCGCCAACCACAACGTATTTCTAAAACCAATTTGTGAACTATAAGTTGTAAAAAGCATCTTTCTACCGTTGTCAGCCCAAACACCTTTAAAACCACGACCAACCGTATTAAATGAAGGATAATTTTCGCCGTTCAAACCAATTGGAACAACTTTATTACTATCTGAACCATTGTTATCAGCAAAAATTGCCACTACCTGGCCATTGGGCGACCATAGGGGCTGAACTTTATTTCCATTTTTTCCCATTGATTCAATATAAGCCAAACCACTGCCATCGCTATTAATTGTAACCAGCCAATTATCCTCAATTAACGGGCCCTCCACTTTTGCAGCCAATACATCAGCTTGATCATTAAAAACAAACTCTTTTAATTGCGCCGGCAAAGTGTATTGCTGTTGCTTAACGAAATCGTAAACAATGTTCGCGCCATCAGGATACTCAATAACGGCTTTATCTTTATTTGACCAAGTTACTTTTTCTACATTATTAAATTGTCTATCGGACAAGGGCACGCTCGTTCCATTACCCAAACGTTTATAGAAAAAACCGGACGATGGTTGATAGTAACGCACACCCACGCCAACGTTTGTATTTAATGCGGAAACATTGGAATCAATGTACACTTCAGCGCTTCTTTGCTGAGAACCAATAACTTCAGCAATATTTTCGTTATCTTTTGTCTGAGACGGAACTTCGGTTACGTCTTGATCAGTATTTAAACCGACCTCAGGCAAACCAATATTAATTGGATTGGTAATTTCACCCGCTTCCGGCTCTGGCACAAAAGTTGTGTCATCGCTAGGTGTATAAAAAAATAGAAAATAAATACCCAGGGCGCTCAAAATAACAAACGCTAAACCCGTTAAAATAATAAGTATTCTCTTTTTATCAAAGTCTAGTTCCATAGTCTGTTTTTTAATTATAATAAAAGTTTAAAAATTATGCACTATTTATTTTCCAGAACAATGTTTTGGATACAAAATTTTAACACAAGCATCAATTGCGTATTCATGATCAGCTCCACCGTGATTATCTGTGTCTATTCCAGGTTCGTTACAACCATCTTCAATCGTACACAATCCTGAGTTTTGATCTGTATCGCTTGTAAAATCTGAACAACCGTTTTCTTTTTTCATTTTTTTCTCAAGTGCTACATAATATGAATTAGGACACCAACGACAACCATCTTGATTAGTTACAGTTCCTTTTAAATTATCCCAAGGATAATCTAACCACAAACATTTATCATTGGCTGTAAAAGTTCCACTAGGATAATTAGACATTTGTTTATTAACCTCATCACAAGCCGCCTGAGTTTCGTCTTGCGCTTTACTGTTATCATCAGTTGTATCATTTATTGCGTTACATCCTCTAATTAAGTTTTTCTTAGCCACCTCAATACCGTCAATACAACGATAATTTTCATAAACACCAATATTTAGACTTTCTTGAGATGTACCACTAACAAAAGGACTGCAAATTTTTTTCACATTACCATTCATTTCACAAGCCAGCCCCCAACAAGACGCGTCGCTTTCTGAACCCTCAACTTTATATTCCATTCCACACCATGTATTTTGTCCGCTGGTTTTATTATTTGCATCTTTAACAGAAATAAAAACTTTTTTATCACTCGATTCTTTTAAACCGGAATCAGTACAAACCGGCAAAACCGCTTTTCGAACTAAAGGTATTTGTATTGGTCGTATTTCAACTAATTGCGGGTTAATTATGTATAAAATTGAATAACTGCCAATTGCTAACAATAAACCACTAATCGCTCCATTAATGTATTGCTTTGCTTGAGCAATTTTTCCACTATTCCCACCTGAAAATACCCAGTATATTCCACCAATAGTAATCATAAACACCGCCAACAAACCAGTAACACCAATAGTGAATTTATAAACATACTTAATATAATCGGCCAAGGTTAAACAATCTATATCGATTGAACCATTATTATCATTAAATCCCGGTAAAGGCACGTTAAAATTAAACTTTAACGGCTCAAGCGTGGTTTCTTGCGGACCACAACGACCATCAGCAGCAAACAAACTAAAAAACGGTGCCGAAAAAATAAAAAGAAATACAGCAATAAATAAGGTAATAAGTATATTTTTATTTTTTTGATAGAAGCTCATAGTTTTTATGAAGTTACAACATCGTAAACACATTCAGCCGCATTAACTGGCCCTGATAAACAGATAACTGCGGCCGCAATCAACGCTATAATTGCCAGAATAATAATTGCCCAAACGGCCGTTATTAATATCCATATAATCATTTGCGCGATATCCAACGTTGATAAAGATAAAGGCTTGACCCAAAGTTTAAATTTTCCGCCACCAAACTGAGAGGCAAACTGACTAACAGATGGCACAATGGTACAAATTGACCTAGATAGAGCTCGGCCAATCTCTGACCACCCCAAAGTAACTACCGCTAAATTTATTATTCCCGCCCAACCAGCATAATCTTCAGCAATTTTTTGCGCACCCTCAGCTAGCTCATCAACACCACCGTCCTGATCAGATTGACTTTTTTGTTCATCACTTTTTAGCTCATCTTCGGCCATAATTTAGCTCCAAATAAAATTATCAACCTGCCAAGTCTCGTTAACTTTTATTAATTCCAATTTTAAATTACTTTGATATGAAGCTGTTTGCAAACCTATATTATTTTGTTCCGATTGAATTAAAATCAGATCCACCACCGCCTCACTATCGTTACTAGAAACAACCTTTGCTGAAACTATTTTTGAGCTAATACCATAAAATTCCGGTTTATCACTAAATTGTTTGTAATAATCTTCGGCTAAAATTTTTGCTTTGGGCGTAACTAATGGTAATAAATCAAACATCGGATCAGTATCTCTTTTATTTAAAGAGTAACTACCCAGCCGACCAGCAAACCTTTTAGCTACAACAGACACCGGAACGTTTTCGGCTGTTACCGCTGGTACTATATTTTTTGCTTTTTCAGCAAATTCATCTTTTTCTGTTTTTGGCGTTGTTGTGGCCACCTGAGCATCACTTGGTTGTTGTTGCTTAACAATTTCTTTCTTAAAAAAGAACAAATACCAAACAACAAGAACAACAATTAACAGAACAAAGATCGCTATTAAAATTTTAGAAGTTTTACTTAAAGTCATATGTTTATTTATTAAGATTTAACTGCTGTTCAAACTCTCTTTTAGCTGAAGCAATTTCTAATATTTGTCTTGGGTCGGTGGTTACAATCTGATCTTCAGTGCTGGATGCCTTTATATATATAGCCACGTGTTTGTTACCAGCAAAAAATATTCCTTCACCGGCATTACATTCGAGTAATAAATATTTTTCACCATCAGTTAACATAAAAGTTTTTTGCACCAAAGCAATAGCGGCTGGTGATTGTTTTAACAATAACTGCATGGCTGAGTTATTAACAATTGCCTGACCATAAGGTGAGGTTAAAAAGTCGTTAACATCCTGACTAATAGTTGTTACGCCTAAATAATACTTTCGACAGCGTTTAACAATTGCAAATAAAAATTTAGCACTATCCTCTCTTTGCATTAACCACCAGGCTTCATCAACAACTAGTATACGTTTTTTTACTGAGGAACGAACCACATTCCAAATGTAACTTATAATTGTATAAATAGCCGCTGGCTTTAATTCGTCCTCTAAGTCTCTAACTGAAAAACTAATTAATTGATTTTTAACATCAATATTCGTTGGACTGTTAAAAAGACCAGCAAAAGTTCCTTCGGTGTACTTTTTTAAACGCATTACCAAATCCTCTGATCCTTGCATACCCTCTAAAATTGACTGGAAATCACTCATTAATGG
>CAZAXS010000015.1:0-4737 GCA_964489205.1 uncultured Gammaproteobacteria bacterium | reverse complement strand
GCGTCACATAGGTATTTATATTCATTTTCTGGATCAATAATTATCACTTCTGTACCCATCATTAAGCTACGAAGAATTTCTAATTTAACCGCATAACTTTTACCCGCACCCGAGGTAGCAAAGATAACAGCGTTAGGATTTTGCAAAGAGAAACGATCAAAAATAACTAAGCTATTATTATGTCGATTAATGCCATATAAAATACCTCTATCAGAGGTTAATTCTGAAGAAACAAATGGAAAAGAAGAAGCGACCGGTGACGAATTCATGTTAAAAGAAACCTGAAGTTCGTCATTACACAACGGTAAAGTTGAGTTAAAACCTTGTTCAGCTTGATAAAAAGCTCGTTTAGAATATATTAACTTAGAACCAATAATTCCTTCCATTTTATCAACTAATTTTTCTAGATCCTCTTTGCTTTTAGCGTAAAGAGTAATGTACAAACAAAACTGAAAGAATTTTTCAACTCCTTGGGTAAGATCATCGCGTAAGCGTTCAATGTCCTGCAAGGCTGTTTCTCGCAAAGGATCACGTGGCGCTCCCTTTTCTCTGTCGGCCGACAACTGCGCCTCCAAAGCGCCAACTTTATTTTTTAATTGCTTCAAAATCACCTCGCTCTTAACTGGATAAAAATACATTGCCACATCCAAAGAGCTTGGATAGTTAATAATCGGTGAAAACCATCCAACGTTAATATACCTAGGATAAGTAACAACAAAAAGCGTAGCAATAAACTGGCCGTTTAGTTCTAACGTGCGCGAATCAATCCGCATACTCGCCGGACTAATCAAATCTCTAATAGTTACCACGCCCTGAAAAAAAACTTTTTCAGCTTCAAGTAATTTTTTTTGATCTTCAAGCGCTAATTTACCAGCTTCTTTTTTCTTTTCTTTTTCCTCTTCTGCTTGCTGGTGGGAAAATACTTGGGTATTAATTGCCATATTCGTTTTCGTTTTCTAATCGCAATTTTTCTACTGGTGCCAGTTTTTGCGAATCAATAATTTGCGGATTATATGAATTATAAACCAATTCAATTAAACTTTGCGTATCTAATTGAACGACTGACAGACCTAAACTCGACAAACCACTAATAACTAAATCAACTCTTTTTAACAAGTCATCTTTTTGCTTGTTAAATCTTTCTTTGTTTAGAGTAATTATCTGAGCCGCTGAAAATAATGACAGCGCTCGTTGCCAAAAAGTTTTTTTTAAATCACCAGCGGGATTATATGGAACTGTAACAAAAAACTTTTTTGTCATTATCTCACCTAAATCTAATAATTCTTTCAAAAAATCATGGTAATCGGCGATTTGCATGCGCAACAACTGATTCATTTGTTGTTTTTCCATATTTTTTAATCCCAGCAAATAATTATCCAGGTTTAACGGTCGAGATTGAATAACAATTTGTAACGGAAAAGATAGGGTGTTTAAGAAGCTAACATAACCCGCGATCAAGGCGTTCTGTTCGTCCTCACCTTTTAGGGCAAAGTTGATTGACGAAACCATTAATATCGATCTCATAGTTCCATCTTTCATGATAATAATGTCGTCTCTAATCTCGGCAATTGGGACATGTTTTTGTGTTGACTCCTGTGTTTGCTTGGCCATATAAATTAAATATTTTTAAAACCAGAATCCTCTTGCTCTTTATCGCGACCACGGTAAGCACCACCAGTATCAACAATTAAACTAACGTCGGCTAAGTGAGAAGCGTTTAATGGACCTTTGGATATAGTTGTTGGCGTTTCAATCTTTTTTTCAATAGTTACATAACGGGTATAAGGCATTTTCCCCCATAAACGCAATCTGGACTTTTTCATAGTTTCGGCAAAATTTATCAAAAAATAGTGAAAAGGCATGCCGTTAATTTTTAAAAACGCAACTGTACCAAATACTATTGCCGTGGGAACGGCCATAAAAATAAAAAGGGCAAAATCCGACAGTTTATACTCTAAAAAAATAAACAAACCGCCAACAATTGAAATTGCAAATTGACGCACAGTTATCGGACCGATTATTTTATCTTCAACATCAATAAATTGTGGAACAACGAATTGCATAAATTAAATTCTAATTAATCGATTAACATCGCCAACCGCTTCAAACTCACTCAACGATAAGCCGTCGCCGTGAGTATCAATAAATTCTTTAATCACATCAGGAATTGGCTTTCCCGACTCCATACTCATCTGACCAACTAACAAGTATTGTTTGTATAAAGGACTTGAGCGCCAAGCTTTTATACCCATTGTTTTTCTAGCCAATGATTGTTTACCTAATGAATTAATAATTGTACTGATTTTTTGACAAGCCACACCAACATCAGGAGAAAGACGACGAAAAGTGGCTAAGTTCATTAAAGCCAACTCATCAATTGGACCGACCGACCGACTATCAATTTTAACATCACGAAAAATTTGTTTTGACTGACTAACAAAACGAGAAAGATTTTGTGGCGCAGGAACCGGCGCCGATTTTTGTTCTTCTTTTTTGATAACCGGAGGCACAAAACCATTATCATTGTTAACCGTTTCCATTTTTATTCGATCGATGTTTGAATTTACACTTTTATATTCTTCCTGAATAGAAGGTTTATCAATTTCCTTTTGTTCTTCTGGAGGTTGTCCATTCTTTTTAGCCATTTCTTCTCTTACCTGTCTAGCAATTTCCTCTACTACACTAGTTTTTCTTTTTGGTGAAACCGACGAATCAACCGTTTCTTTGGCTTGAATCTTTGGTTGAACAATTGCCTCAACTTTAACCTGTGTTTCATCAACCACTAAACCACCTTCTTTAACAATCTTTTCTTTGACTTGATTTATAAAAGTCATAATTCCACCGACTAAAGTTGGTGAAAAACCCATACCCGCTTTTTCAACTGGTTCAATTAATAACTGTTCAGTTTCCGCACCACTACGACGATCACGCATAAAAGCCAAAAGCATTTGGCTGAACTTTTTTTTCTCTTCTAAACCAATTGTTAGTTGAAAATTTTCAACTATTTTTTCGACAATTTTCTGTACACTAAACTGTCTAATATTAGGCTGTTCTAAGTTTTTTTCCGCCATTAATCCAACCTCTTCCTCATCATCTGGATGAAAATAAAATGAAGCGGTTTTTTTTAATACCGCCAAAGGTGGTGGTTGTAACATCGGCTCCTCCATGCCGGTATCAACCAAGGCCTGACTATTACTTTCGGCACCAGATTTTGCAACGTTATTATCGACATCTGACAAAGAAACGGGCTTAAGCGTTCCGTCGGCAACTTGAAAAGTTTTTCCCATTTCATCCAGAATCAAAAAACCCTCTGGTAACATAGAAAAATCTTGATTATTTGCTGTATTTCCGCTTGTCATAGGAAAAAATTATAATTGCGCCTCTACTAAATATTTATTATTAACTGACATTTAAAATAGGATTAATTCATAACAAATTATAACACAAAAACCACCTCGTAACAAAGAAGTTATTAAAAATAAATATATAAATATTAGACAATTTTTAAGATTTTTTCGCAATGACTATTAATCTCTCGACCCGCTGGTTATTTCTTGAATATTTTGCTTCGTCAACCGAGTAATTAGCTGGAAAAATCTCCAACCAACCTTTATCAGCCAAAGCTTTTTTATAATTAAAAGTTCTGCCCGCTATTATTGGCACAACTACAACTAATTTTCCGTTTGACTTTATAACACCGGTTACTTGCTCAACAAATTGATAAAAAACATTTTCCAATTCTTGTAACACTTTTGTTTCTTTGTTTAATAAACCACTTTGATTAACCGGACCCAAATATGGTTCAGTAATGACGGCATTTACCTCTTTGGATTTAAATTGTTTAGTTAACTCCAAGGCATTAGCTTGTTTTATTGATACTTCATTAATATTAATTAAAGGATTTTTTTTCGCTAACCAGTTAATATTTATTTTAGTGTTATTAATCGCCCGTTCATTTATATCGCTTCCATATATTTTTTTATAACCCATTAACAAAGCTTCTTGAATTACCGTTCCCGAACCACAAAAGGGGTCGAGTAAAACGTCGTCTGCATCAGCCGTTGCTAAGTTAATCATTATCTTTGCTAGTTTAGGCGGTAACATACCGTTTTTTGCGTCGGCAGCTGGACGACCAAAATCCCTTTCACCAAAGGCTTCAAAATCTTGCACCGAGCGAGTAATAGCCAAGTAAACGTCATTGTTTTTTTTGAATAAAATAAACTCAGCACCGTTACTTAATAATCGATTTTTTTTAACAATAACAGATGACAATACTTTTTCTTTGCTAACCACAAAGCGAACCTTAGTTCCCTTACTGGCAATACTTCTTTTTACTTCCATACCCATTTTATTGGTGTCAGTTTTCAAAAGATTATATGAGCTTATACCGAACATAAATTTGCCGGCCTGAGGTTCACAGTGTTGCTTAATCAACTCTGTGACCAATTCTTCACTTGTACTTGCAACTTTTTCGGCAATTTTTACTGTCCCACCTAATTTATTCTGCCACCAAACACAATCAAAAGGATTGTCAGTTGTAATTTGAGCAATGTTATCACAAATCAATTCAACGACTATCTTGTCATCAAACTTCTCAACAACGCTTTTCAACTCAATTAAAGATAATAAAGGATGATTGCCAAAAATGAATAGGTATTGCTTCATAATTATTAAACTTTAACTACTATATAACTATTTGACAAATAAATACATAGGTGTCAAAATAGGCACGCTATA
>CAZAXS010000014.1:0-11927 GCA_964489205.1 uncultured Gammaproteobacteria bacterium | reverse complement strand
AAAACACCGCCAAGTCTGACTTGGCGGTGTTTTATTTATTTTAGCGACTCTTCCAATTGTTTGTTTAATTCTCTTAACATTTCGTCTTCGGGAGACACTTCTTCCAATTGTTTGTAATATTTTAAAGCTTCATTTTTGTAACCATTTTCTGATAAGTAATCAGCAAAATCTTTAACCAATCTGTCGTCATTAGTTGCGGTAATTCCGTCTTGATAAACCTTTACCGCTTTATCAAACGTTCCTTTTTTATAGTAGTTTCTGTACAAATCACCTAACTTTTGATAGACCAAATAATAATCTGGGGTTAATTTTACTGCTTTTTTAAAATAATATTCAGCATCTTGATAATGGCCCAGCTCAACTAAATAGACACCGATGTTCATATAGGGCGCGCTACTGGTTTTTATTATTTTTGTTGCCAGTTTGTTGTGGTTTATGGCTTGCTGATAATTGCCCAGATTTCTATCAATCTGGCCTAACTCCAAATACAACTCAAAATAATCAGGAAACTCTTTTAATGTTTCAAATATTTCTTGTTTTCTTTTTTCATAATTTTGTCTTTGCTCGTCGGAAAGTGTCATTATTTTTGGATCAGCATAATATTTTTTTTCGTATTGCTTAAAACCAAAATAACCACCTACCGACAAAACAATAACAACAATAACAGTAGCAATCACATACTTATTAAAAAGTTTCCTGAACTTACCAAAAAATTGAAATAGTTTTTTCATATTTAATCCATTTGATTAATTTTTTGAATTTGAACATAGACATCGTCAGTCGCGCCTTTATCAACCTCAATTAAATCCATTAATAATTGCTTAGCTTCATCTTTTCTGCCTTGACGAGCAATAACGTCTGATAAACTAATATAACCATCGCGATCATCAGGTTCTTGTTGAACATACATTCTTAATAATTTTTCTACCACCGCCCAATCTTGTTTATTATTGAAATAATTATACAATCGTTGCCAGTTTTCATCTAAAGGCACAATATAACCCTTTTCAATAGCAATTAAAGCGTTTATATAGCCCAACTCGTTGTCTTCTTTCTTACTAAATTCAATCAAAGCTTTGTACCAATAACCTAAATTGTTATTTGGATAAAGACTAATTGCTTCGTTGGCATATTTTTCTGCTTGATCTAGCTCATCTAACTGAATAGCCAAAGTTATTTGTAGCCACAAAAACTGCGGGTTATTTGGATATTTATTACGAGCTTCCAACAAAGAGTTGGTCAATTTTTCTTTTAGCTGATCATTGTTATTCACTTCCATAGCCATCAACAAACTGCGTTGATAGAAAAAATCATATTCAGCGCTGTTGTATTTAACCAAATTTTCTTCAAAATTTAAAATCAAATTACTAAGAAAATTTTTAACATCTTCTTGCTTATAAAAATTTATATCCTTTTGCGCAACAACTTTTGATAAGTTATCAGCCAAAGCCACATCAATATCGTGTCTATTTTTATAAGTTTTAATTTTTTGATAAAAATCGTTTGCTTTTTGAGCATCACCTTTATTTAACCAATTAATGGTATTTAGCAAATTAACTCCAACTCTCCAGGTTTGAATCTGATAATATCCAACAACCAAAACAATAATTAAGGTAATAGGAACAAATAGCAAAGCTTTTATATTGAAAACGCCATAACTTCTATTATCATTTTCACTATTTAAATTAGAAATAATAAAAGCTAAAACAAAAAATAAGACAAAATAAGTCGCCACTGAATCAAAAATAAACAAGGATTGAATTATGTAAGCTACTAGCGCGCTTGTTAAAATTGAAGCGGATTTGTAATCGGTGTTTTTACGCCAAAGACCATGAACAGCTAAAAACCAAATTGTGATAAATAACAGCAAACCAATAGCACCGCCGTAAATCAAGTTATCAACAAAGACATTGTGCGCTCGACTAACCCATGTTTCTGTTGGCGCTAATTGATAATAGTTAACTTCAGCTTTTTTATTAAAAGCACTATAAAAATTTTCATAACCATAGCCCAAAAGTGGTTTATCCACAAACGCTTGCCAACCCGATCGCCAAATAGACAAACGTGTCTGGACGGTTGTCAAATCCCCTGACCAATTAAATACTCTTTGAACCACTCCTGGCAAACTATCTTTAAACATTGTCGCCAATCCAAGCAAACCAAAAATAAGTAAGGCGCTTATAATTAACCTTGAGATAATTTTTTTTGAAATTTTTTGACGTTTAAAATAGTTAAACAATAAAAACGCAAATCCCAACACCACTCCACCGACCAAACCCAAAAACGCACCTCTTGTCCCAGTCAAAAACAAAGTAATAACATTTATTAGCGCAATTAATAAATAAAAATATTTAATCTTGTTAACGCTATTAAGGTAGGTGTAAATAGCTAAAGCCACACTCCACAAACAATAGGTAGCCAAATAACCGGCATTTCCTAAGGTACTTGCAATTCTTTCAGTTGCTGGCAAAAAAATAATATCAACGCCTTTTACTTGAAGAAAAGCAAAAATTGATACCACAGCACTCACCCAAACAGATGTTATAACAAGTTTTAGCCACTGTTTTTTGTCTAAAACTTTTACCGAAGCTACTAACCAAACAAATAAACACCAAAGCAATATCAAGCCCTCTGCTTGACGCCAATCACCAAAAAATGACAGTTTTATCTGGCCGGCAAAAACAGAAGTTAACGTCAACCAACTCAACCAAGTAAAGATAATCACCGTCAACCAATTAAAATTTGGTTTGTATTTTTGCCAATTACCAACTAACAAAAAACCATATATTAACCCGGCTGTAATTGCCAAAAATTGGATAATTACTGCCTTATACAAAACGTAAGGGAAATAACCATTGGTAATCACCAACAAAGGTATTAACGTCATTAAAACCGAAATTGCACAAAACTTATAACGAGCTAATTTCTCTATATTTTCTCCATTAAGAAACTTCATATATTTATTTGTTTTCAAACCATAACTTAACAAATTTACAACTTTTTTTCAATCTTTTATAAAACAAAAACAGCCGGTTCCGCTTACGCGGAACCGGAACTGTTTTTTCTGATTTTATTCAGGTTATCTAACTTTTAGTTTAAAAACTAGTTGTTAGATCTGGTTAATGTAGTACCAAAGGCAGAGCCCATGTCCTTCAAACCAAAACCATTGTACCAATCAGCAGAACTTGCAGCAGCGCCATTGTTTGGAGCTAAAGCAGTAAGGTCTGTGTTGACGCTATCACCATTTGTACCAGAAGTATCTGACCAAATGTATAGAGCATCAGCATCGTTAGCACCAGCGATATCTTCTAAGGCGAACTTAGAGTTGACACCGTTGTTGGTTAAGTATCTGACACCAGCAGCTGCTTGAGCTAAGTCGGTATCAGCTAGGTAGGTGTTAACACTATAAGTGGTAGCACCAGTAGCAATGTTAGCAACGGTAGCAAAGACAGTGTAGGTCTTGGAAGAACCAGCAGAAATTGTACGACCATCAATAAACGAAATGTAAATTGTTTGGTCACCTGTATCTGCAGAACTCAAAGTACCAGCATTGTCTAAGACAGCACCGTCAGTACCCTTGTAAACATGGTAAGCATCAGTACCGCTATCAGCCTTATTTAAGTTTGTACCATCTTCTTGGACAACGAAACCACCTAAGGTCATTGAAGTACCAGTAGCAGCACCAGCTAAGTTAACCTTTAAGGCAACTTTCTTTAGCTTGATACGGGTATCAGCAGGACCAACAGCGGTAACTTTAAACTTGTAGATTGCTTGAGAACCTGAGTTCAAAGTGGAGCTGTTTAGAGCTTCTTTGGAGAAGGTTGGATAAGCTTTGTAAATAGTCATGAAGTTACCGTTGATGTCGGTAGTAGTACCGTCAACTAAGTACTTAGTTGTGTTTGAATCACCAACAGCTTCAAAGACATTACCAGCTGGATCACCGTCAAAGCTGAATCTTAATTGATCAGCGCTGTAAGCACCAACTGTGCTGTTAATGGTCTTGACTGTAGCAAAGACGTCAAGTGAAGCAGGAGCGCCAGCGGAAACCCAAATTGGGTCGTTGGTTACGTCAAAGTCAGCGTTAGCACCGTTCAATGACATAGAAACTGTCTTAGCAACACCATCTTTATTCTTATAAGAAACCTTTACGGAATCAACTGAACGGTTAGTACCGCCAACTAATTGAGTAATACGGAATTTCTTAATAGAATAGTTTTCATCTTTAGCGTTCAACATGACCTTTAAGACAGGAACGTCAACAGTACCATGAGCCACTAAAGCAGATTTTGGACTAGAGTTATCAGAAACAGTTAATGTACCGTTTAAGGCAACTCTGATCTTAACGCCTGGGTTATTACCCATGCCGTTTTGTTGAGCGACAATGTTGGAAGAAATATCGTTACTAGACTCATCCTGAGCAGTAATATTGCCGTTAGCAATATCAAATGCAACATCTCTAGAAGCTAATAAGCTATTGTTCAAATCACCACGTAAAACGATGGTTTGAGTTGAACCCTTAGTAACTTTCCAGTTTAGGTTCTTGAAGGTTACATAACCAGCGCTATCAATTGAAGCGTCAGTACCAACCTTTACCCAATTGGTTCCATCTCTACGGAATAAACTCAAAGTACCAACCACGTCCTTAGCGAATGTACCGCCAACGATTTGGTTTAAAGTCAATGGGTTTTGACCGTTTGTACCAATATAAGAGTTAAACTTAATTTGAGAAACAGTTACATCGGAACCGGAACCAGCAGTCAAGTTGTATTGTAATAAATCAACTTGAGAAGCACCCTTAACCTTTGTCATTGTGCCAGTGTAGTTACCCAAAGAGGTAGTTACAGTAGCTACTTGGAAGGAAACAGTGTTACCGGATAAGTTGGAACTTGGAACGATATCAGTAATGTATTGGTTGTTGGAGGTATTCTTAACAGCAGTGTTGCTGAAAGTGTAAGTAGAACCATTGGTGTTACCCAAAATGGCCTTGTACTTACCACCAGTACCAACATTAGTCTTACTATCAACTAGAACTTGGAAAGTCTTAGTTGTACCAGCGTTCATAGTTAAAGTATCGGTATATTCATTGTAGATACCGTTATCGTTACCATTTACGTTGGTGAACTGACATGCGTCTTTGGAATCTGTAGCAAATGTACCGTCAGTAGCTTGAATCTTAATGTTAGTTAAGTATGAAGTACCACCGGAACAAATACGAGCATCAGCGACGTCTAAGTTAGTAGTGTCGTTGTGTAATTCCAATCTCCACTTTTTGATTTCCATGTTAACAGCGGCAGAAATTTTGAATTCTAACCACTTTTGACCGGAAATGTTGGTTGCCAAAGTTTGAGCTGACAAGTTGTTCAAAGAAACGGTCATTTGACCACCTTGAACTGTAACTTGAGAGAAGTTGGTTGAACCTTCGTAACTGTTAGTAACAGCTACGCCGTAACCAAAGGAAGCACCAATACCATATAAATCAGTTGATTGATCTAGATAGAATTTAATGGTTTCGTTTGGTTTAGCAGCAGCGTCAACATCAGCTACAACGTGGAAAATACGATTTTGGTTTTTAGCCAAAGTGTATGGATTTGCAGATAAATCAAATGTTAACAAGTTATTGCTAATACCGGTTGCAGAAGCTAATAAAGTATCAGCTTGGTACAACTTGAAGTTAGAAATGTTAGCATTGGAAATTGTACCGTTTGAGTACAATGCAATACGTTGAACTTTAACATCTTCGGTACCACCAGTTGTTAATTTGAATTCAGCAACGCGAGCGCCCTTATCACCAACAGCAGGGTTGGTTAAGGTACCACTCTTTTCAATTGTAACAGTACCAGCGGAAGTACCACCAACGGTCATTTCGTTGCTGGAAATTGGGAAAGATCCAGAAACAGCACCGGAAGCAGTAACAGCACCAGATTCAACTACAAAGAAGTGTTTGTTGCCAGAGTTAGCACCAGTGTTCATGTCACCACGTAAGCTTAAAGTCTTAGTGGAACCAGCAGGAATGGAAAGATTTACATTGGTGAAGATAGCAACTTCATCAGAGTTAATGGTTTTACCATAACCCAAACGATTCATACCATCGTACAAATATAAGTTTGACCAATCGTTACGTGAACCAACACCTGTACGCTTAACCTTAACTTGGTTAATTGTAACAGCACCATCATTAGCAGCAGTTAAGTTGAATTTCATCAATTCAGCTGAGCTGGCGCCTTTAGCAATGGTTTGTGCTGCTGGAGTTGAACTGTTAGCAGAAACAGTTACGCCGGAACCGGTAGCAACTGAACCAGTTGTACCAAATTGAGGCATAGCCAAAGCTTCTTCTTTAGCGGTGATTGAAGTACCTTGAGTGTAAGCAGAAACACTGCTGACAGTAACAACGTAATCAGTCATGAAGCCATTAGCTTCAAAAGCTGAAGAGGAAACTGGGCGAATGCTGGAACCGTCAACATAATAAATAGTTGAGGAATCAGCAGTCTTAATCAAAGAACCAGTTGGGTGCATTGAAGAAGAAGTCAAACCAGCACCAACGGTGTAGTTTGAGAATAAGTAGTTAGGAATAGCTAAAATGTTTTTTTCCCAGTTTGCACCAAACATTGCAGTAGCAGTAGCTGCTGAATCAATGTGGTGAACTGAACCGCTTACGCTAACAGCGTAAACTTTTGGATCAGCAACATTAAAGGTTCCATCACCTTTAACTTCGACAAATTGTACCAACTTGGTACCAGGACGAACAACGACGTTAGCGCCGAGTTCATAAGACAACATTTCAGATTGTGAAATGGTCTTTACAGCGGAGAAGTCCTTAAACCAGGTAAAGAAAACCTTATCACTGGAGAAGGTGTGCTTCTTACCGTCTGAACCAAGGTAATAAACAGCGGATGAGGAAGCGGTGCGGATTAAGTCACCAGCTGCAGCTGCTTTAGCAACAGAAGGGCTAATTACGCCACCCATACCCCACATAGCTGTCATGACTACCATGGCAACTAAGAACGATTTCTTGAGGAAAGTGTTCATAAATAAATTAATTCTTGGTGTATTCATTAAAATTGCACCGCTCAAAATTGTACCTGGCTGAAAATAAATTTTATTCTCAGACAACAACGCTATCATTACCGATCACGATATTGATCCCGACCTTTAGCAAATCTAACGTTGTCCAAATAAAACCTTGAACTCTCGCAAACGCGAGATTGATACTCACTTCAATGAACACGATATAAATAATCCTATCTTCTCTTTCATATAAATATATGAAAGCTCTGAAATAATTCAGAAAGAGATGGCTTGCGCCGAAATATGTTCAACACCAACGCGGTTACGGGATTTAATCCCGTATCAAGTACGGGATTAAATCCGGTACCAGGAGTTGAGCACACATCGGGCACAAACCATTTTGAAAATAGGATTTATCGAGCTACAAATATCAACTTTATAACACGATAAATATATATTGTTTTTAAAGAACAAAATTAATTATTTTTTATCGCCAACTGGCACTTCTTTAACTTCAACGTAACTACTAACCAATAATCTATTAACGGTTTCTAACATATCACCCGTTTCTTTGTTTAAAGCGTTGTACATTTCAATAGCTGAAGAAAACTTACCATCAACAACAGATTGTCTAATGTAACCGGAGATCAACTGTGAACGTTTAAAGAAATTATTTAACTTTTCAGCCTCTAATTGATTCTCGCTTAAAACCTTTTTCATAGTTTCCGATGGTTCAAATTTCACCCGACGAGCCAATTCGTTTATTCTCTTTTCCAAAGAATAAAGACGACCACCAACTAAATCTGTCATCACAACTTCGTTGATAATACTTCCACGTGCCACTTCAATCTCCTTGCTATCATTAATTAATTGAATTGTCTCAATTGTTTTATTTGGCTTTTTGCCGTCAACATTTTTTGCCAAAACCATCAAAGCATCTGTTTCTGCTGAATCAGTAGCTGTAATAGCCTTACCAACCGCTACCGCAGTGCTATTTTGATTTAGACTCTCATCCGTTTGTGAATTACCAATTAATGAATTCAATGTCTTGCTGGCTTGTTTAGTTGATTGGGTAATTGTTATAGCTAAATTAGTTACATTTTCATTATTATTTTCAGTTTCAGACTGCACTTGAGATAAAACCGCACTAACATTAGAAGCATTTTTTTCAATTGACTTAATAATTGTTTTTAAATGTTTTTCTTTTTCCGTGTCAGTTAAATCAGCTGAACTAATAATTTTTTCTGCTTCTTCAACTCGACGTTGTAAATGTTTAGCATAAATTTCACTTTCTTTTTCTGGCGATGTTGCGAGTAACAACTCAAATTTTTCCATCGTTTGCTTAACACTGTATAAAGTTTGCTTTGGCACATAAGAAGCTTCCGCAACAATGCCCGTAGTACCAGCAATAATAAATAAACCAATAATCGCTGAAACAGCTTTTGGCGCCGAGGAAATCAGTCTTAAGGCAAACTTTTCTGTTTTCCAAGTTGTTAAACTAAACCAATTGTTATTTTTTTGTGGTTTCAAAACTAATGCTTGAGCTAATAATTTTTGCTTACAACTAAAAGACCAATCAGCGTTTGGAACTGTTTGGGATAACTTTTCAAATTGTTTTAATACTACGTCTTTCATGTTTTTGATTGTAAGCGTTTAATTGCTCTATGAATAATCACTCGGACCGCCTCTGGGGTTTTACCAACAATTTTTGCAACCTCTTTTATCGATAAGTCTTCTATATAACGTAAAATAATTACTTCTCTAACATCTGGTGCTAAGTTTTTTAACGAATACTCTAACTCGGCATTACTAACAGCCTTATCCATTAATCTTTTTTCGGAAATAAACGATGACGCATCTTCCTCATTATATATAAGAGGAAGCTCTTCGTGTTCACGACTACGATAGAAGTCTACCAATACATTCCTAGCAATTTGGTAAATATAAGCGCGCAAATTAAATCCAATAAAACCAATTTTACCCTGACTAATTCTTTCTAAAAGTTTAGTAAAAACTGTACTGGTTAAATCCTGCGCCACTTCCTCAGATCCGACTCTAAAATAGATGAAACGATATATTGGCGTGTTGTATCTATCAAATATGTCGCCAAATGCATTTGTTTCTCCATTAGAAAATCGGAGTAGCAGTAATGCGTCAAAGTCTTTTGAAGTTGATTTTTGTCCAAGTGCTTTCATTAAAGATAACGTTAATAACACTCAAAATGTTACATTATTATGGCCTTCATTAAATTAATAGCTAATTTTAGGCAAATTTTATAATGTTTATTTTTCACTATGTTTTAAACAAAGTGCAAATAATATACTAAAAATACTGAATAAAGTAAAGAAAAGCAATGTGTATAAAAACAATCTCATATAATTCAATTATGGCTAATTATAGGTAAATATACGAGATATCTTGTAAAAGGTAACAGATAACCAAAATTAATAGCCGGAGAACTGGGGGTTAATAGTTGAGAATTAAGAATTAAGGACCAAGAATTAGGGATTATAAAATGGGAAAAACGAGATTAGATGATGACATGGGAAATAGATAGCAACATACAAGGTTAGAATGCAGAAAAATGATTATGAATTAAGGATTGAGTTATAAATACCCCTTTCTAATTCTTAATCACTCACCTCCTTCCCTAATTCCAAATTCTTTTTTCCCCTTCTTCCCATTTTCTAATTTACTTAACTTTGCTATAATTACTTCTAGAATATTCTAGAACTTATGAATGATAATTCAATAATTCGCTTATCTGTTAGTGAAGCTAGTAAGCTTTTCGGTGTTTCAAATAGAACAATAAAAAGCGCCATTGATAACAATGAGATTCTTTACATAGTTGTTAGAGGTAGGTACAAACTTCACTTTGGCTCACTACTTGAGTGGTCCCAAAGATCTACAAGAAGAAGAAATTTATTTAATAACGCTGGCATTGGTCAGTATGCCCGTGATTGGAATATAAAAAATCAAAAATACAGTCCAAATCCTGAGACAATAAAAAAAGTTGACACTTTTAAAATAAAAAAGACTGCCAACTCATTAGAAAAATTCAGTAACAACAACCTAGACCTGTAAAAAGTTTTAAGCTTAATCACTGTTGACCAGAAAATTCTTGCCAGCATTGTTCAACGTATTTTTTTAATTCATTTCTAAAAACTTCAGAGCTAAACTTTTCCGCCCATCGTCTTATTTCTTGCGCTGAAAAATCAATTTTTTTGTTCTCAAACTTTATTACAGCTTCAACCAATGACTCCCAGTTTTGTTCTTCAAAGAACATGCCTGTCTTGTTTTCAATTACCGTTTCTAGTGCGCCACCTGATTTGTAGGCAATAACCGGCTTACCACAAGCCATTGCTTCAATTGGTGAAATACCAAAATCTTCTTCCTGAGGAAAAATAAATGCTTTTGATTGACCTAAGATTTTATTTTTTTCTTCATCACTCACCTCACCAACAAATTTTATATTTTCCTTCGCCTTACTTTTTAATTTTTCATATTCTTCACCACCGCCAACCACAACTAAAGGTAGGCCCATCTGATTAAAAGCATCAATCGCTATGTCAACCCGTTTATACGGACGTAAACGACTAACAATAACATAATAATCACCCACGGTTTCGTTAACAGTATATTTAGTTACGTCAACTGGCGGATAAATAACCTTAGCATCGCGTCGATAATATTTTTTAATTCTTTTAGCAACAAATTGTGAATTAGCGATAAAATAATCAACTCTTTGCGCTGCTTGAAAATCCCACTGTCTTAACTTGTTAAGCAACATTGGAAGAAATATTTTTACTATTTTTGGTTGATTTAAATCAGCAACATAAGACTGAGCATCACTCCACAAATAACGTGTTGGTGAATGACAATAGCTAATATGCATGGTATTTGGTGGAGTTAATAAGCCCTTACAAAAAGCCGAACTAGAAGACAAAACGATTTTATAACTTGAAAAATCAAACTGTTCCCAGGCCAAGGGCATGAGCGGTAAATACCATTTAAACTGTTTTTTTGCGCCCCATAAACCATTAATAAATGACGTAATTATGTTTTTGCCATAAAACTGTTGGGCTTTTTCGCCATCATAAACGAGAGTATAAATTGGCGCTTGAGGAAATACCTTGTTCATTTCTAATAAAACATTTTCGGCACCACCGTGTTGAAATAGATGATCATGCGCTAACGCAACTTTATTACTAAGCATATTTTTATACAGCCTTTCGCGGTGCAAACATTGCCCACGGAGTTTTAATAATAATAATTATATCCTGAATCGGTCGCCAATGTTCTATGTAATAAATATCCAGATTTACCTCTTCATCAAACGATAAATCAGATCTTCCAGATACCTGAGCCATGCCTGTTATTCCAGGACGAATTGCTAAAAGTTGTTTTTGGTGACTTTGATATTTACTAACCTCCTCCGGTTCGTGTGGCCTTGGACCAACAACACTCATCTCACCCACAAGTACATTATAAAACTGTGGCAACTCATCAAGACTCAACTTTCGCAACCAACGGCCAACCTTTGTCACCCGAGGATCGTTATCATACTTAAACAAAGGACCGTCTTGTCTTTGGTTGTATTGAGCTAACTGTTTTTTTAAATCATGAGCGTTATCAATCATCGATCTAAATTTTAGTAAATTAAAAATTTTACCCTGCTTACCAACACGTTTTAATTTTACTAACACTGGTCCAGGAGTTTCTATTTTTATCAACAAACCAAGAATTAGCCCTAAGGGTAAAATTATTATCAATGCCAACAAGGAAAATACGATGTCAAAAATTCGTTTGTAGATCCTACCCCAACCATCGAGTGATGTTCTTACAACTTCAATAAATGGTAAACCAGCAATTGTAAGATAATTAAAATTAGGTGAATTAAATTTTAACATCGAAGCTGCGTA
>CAZAXS010000013.1:0-12186 GCA_964489205.1 uncultured Gammaproteobacteria bacterium | reverse complement strand
GAAGTTAAGTCTGTTTGAGGACTGTCCTCTGCACGCAAATCAAGAGCCTGACCCAAACCCAACTTTGCTTGAACGCTCTGTTCATCGTCTTTAATCGGGTCCACTACCCTATCTTTAATCCAGCTATCAACTTCCGTTGTTTCTAATTGTGAAACATAAACGGGTGCTTGGTATTTTTTTATGTTTTTAAATTTTTCCACTTTTTTTGCAGCTGGTAATTCAACACCGATAATCTTACCTTCTTGTACCACGCTATTAAATTGTTCCGCTCCAAAAGTAACCGCGCTCAACTTCTCAATGCCCTTGGTAACATTATCGGGAATATCAGCTACCGCCAATAAACCGGCTAATGGCTCAGTAACCTGTCTAACCTGACCGGTAATACTTGAGATTTTGTTGTGATTGCCTAGGCCAATTTTAGCCGCATCATCTGTAACTTCTAAAATTAGATCAGCGCCACTTACAATAATACTGCCCTTGGTAATAGCCGAGCCCGCTGCAAAGCCAGCCGCTCCACCCGTCGCCACAACCGTACCAACAAAAACCGTCACTTTGGCACTGTCTTTTATAACCACAGCCGAGGTCTCAAGAGCTTGAAGTTGATCGCCTGCCTCGTTCCAAGCATCAGCCGTTACCTGCGCTTGGTCTTGCTGTAAAATCTGCATAGCTCGTTTTGCATCAACGCCTAAGTGCTTAGCTAGAGTGGCAATTTTTCTTCCAGCTGGCGCGCTATCAAAGACTTGAGAAATCTCTTGCCGATCATAAGCCTTTGCCACCGGTATTAAACGCCAAGCGACTGAATCGTTTACCATTAATTGAGCTTGAACTGCTAAAACGTCTGCCTCAGCACTTAACTGTGACCAGTCTTTTATAACCTTTTCTGCTTCCTGTTGCCAAACATTAAATTCTCCAAAACTTTTAGCTTCGGTTAAAATTTTATCGGTTCTATACCTAAGAACACTGTACTGTTTAGATAAACGGTATGTAGTCATTAACAGCTCTTCTTGATTAATTTTAGTAACAGTGTTTGGAGTAAGTCTAAACCAAAACCAAATTGATAACCCAATTACCAATACTAATAATAATGCTATGATTTTTTTCATAAATTTATTGCATGATTTATTTTACTTAACTGAATTATATTATAATATTCCCTATCAATATTGCCAAAACGATCCGCAAAAAAGTTATTTCTATATATAAGCTCAATCAAAAAAATCACATTAAAAAAATAAAGCTTATATTACTAAGCCCTGTTTTATATAATGTTGTCCGCTTATACTAAGGCTTCGTTTAAGTTCCGTTCCACGGAACGCAGTCTGGCGAAGAGGAAGACCTGCCTGCCGGTAGGGAGGGATTCCTTTTTCCCCGTTGTTAGTGGCACCACTCCGCGTTACATAACTAACTTCCTCCTGAAAAAGCCCTCGGTCGTCTAAAATATGAAGCAGTTCATATTTTATCCGTACCGTTCGAATCCCTTTTCATTTTTATTATAAATATACCCACCACAAAATGTGATGGGTATATTTATGGCGGAGAGGGAGGGATTCGAACCCTCGGTACCCGTGAAGGCACGACAGTTTTCAAGACTGTTCCATTCAACCGCTCTGGCACCTCTCCTTACTTGCACTATCTTTTAATGCGCTTTTCTTATATAACACCTACCAACCTCACACTCATAACAACTTTGATTAACAATATATAGGTGAATTATTATTCGTGGATTATTACGTTTAACTATTTCTTTTTTATATAGATAATACCGATTTTATTCAATTAACTTCGCCAGGGGCGAATCAGCCTTTGGCTGACGCTCTGGCACCTCTCCGTATTTGCACTATCTTTTAAATAGACAATCACTAAAATACAGCACATATTTTGTACACTAATTTTGTAATTTTATCAAGCTATTAACCTAAACCGCTTATTAATCAATTAAATTAATAAAATCGTGTTTTGTTTGTTCAAATTTGTCTTTGTTTGAATCGGTCTTAACTAAATGGTAGTAAACCCCATCAACACTTAACAGATCATCGTCTAAACCTCCCTTTTCGATTAATTTATAATATTCTTGTTGATCGATATTTTTATAACGTGTGACATTCATCTCATTTATTAACTGACTAAGTTTAACACCATCTTCAATAAAAATTTTAGTTTTTTCTGATAAAGCATATTTCACATCTTGTTGATCGTCTAAAATTATAAAACTTTCACCAGTTGTTTCTAATTGACTTTTTTTAATAGATGATTTTGTTAAATTTAAAATATTGTCATATTCAATTGCATTACCCTTATAAACAAACTCGTTTGCTTCACCAGAAACTTTAACTAACGAATCGGTTGCAGTTAAACTCAACGAACCCAAATTACACTTCTGACAATTCACGTTCGACTCGTTTGCTACAATTAACATATTTTCAAAATTTCCTTTTGCTATTAACTCTGAACGATCACTTAAATTAATGGTAGCTGATTTTACTTTTATGTTAGTTAGCATTACATCGGCATTATTGTTTATATTAAGCTTTAAATTATCCACTTCGCCTTTGGTAAAATTAACATCAGCTTTGTTTTCTATATTAATTTCATTCTTATATTTTTCATTTATAAGCAGTTTTATTTCTTGTTGAGAACAATTAATGCAAAAATCATTGATGTCACGCTGATTATTGCTAACCAACAAACTCTCGGCTTCAAACTTTGCCTCAATTTTATTAAGGTCACCGTTCTTACCAACTAGTTTAACACCACTTTCTTCAACAAACTCAACTTCAACATTTAAATCTGAACCGGTTAAAATAATATTATTTATCGGTTGATTATCAACTAATATTTTTTCCGCGATTTGATTGTTTACATGATTTTTAAAAACTGTCTGGACTTCAGGAACGTATCTTAAAGTTGTACCAACAAACACTACCCCAGAAAACATCCAAAGCGCCAACATAACCATTAAACTAACAAAATTTAAAGTAGCTTTTCTTCTTATTAATAATAAACCAGCAAAAAACAAAAATAATAACGGGATTGTGACTGATAAAAATCCACTTAGCGCTAGCCAAGTTAATGGCATAACTTTAACCACATCGGCAACCGGAATATTTGAAATACTGTATAAAGAATGATCTTGGAGCAATAAAAATACAAAACCAACACCAACTAAACCTATAATCAATAAAGAAAATCCTAATAAAAATATTCCGCAACAAATTCTTAGTAAGAATAATAATTTACCGAATATTTTTTTTATAACTGCAAAAACTTGTTTTGCAACCAAAAAAGGAAAGTTTATTACTTTTTTATAACCACTTGATGCTCGCCATTTTTCCGCCATATCTTTACTCGATTTAGCAATGTTTTCAAAAGCAGCTAAAGTTGGTGTCTGCCCGTGCATTTCCATTTTTTGCTGAGCCGTTTTAGCTTCCGGCATAGCTAGCCACAAAATTACATACAAAATAAAGCCGAAACCGCCGGCAAATAGTGAAGCTGCAAAAAGAACTCTAATAATAACAGGGTCAATATCAAAATAATTACTTAAACCCGATGCCACACCAGCAATAATCGCATTATCCGAATCACGATACAACCGACGCTTACTATTTTCTTCAGTTGAGTTGTTTTCACCCGACTCACGCGCAAATTCTTCTATCGTTCCCATAACCTTAATCAACTCATCAACATCAGCCTCAGTAACAACCTGTTTATATTCATTAAGATTAGCTTTTAATTTCTCGGCCATACTTGCCTCTATGTCTTTTATAACTTCATTCACGTCAACATCGCCTCCGCAATGATTTTTTATTTGTTCCAAATAGTTGTTTAGTTTTTCATAACCAACCTCTTCAATAACAAAGACTTGGTTATTTAAGTTTATTGATACTGTTTTTTTCATATTATTTATTTAATAAATTAGAAATGGAACGTGATAACGCGCGCCATTGTTTTTCGTAACCACTTAACAATAATTTTCCTTTAACAGTTAAAGTGTAATATTTACGAGGTGGACCCGAGTTCGACTCCTCCCAAGAGTAATCTAAGATCCCGGCATTTTTTAAACGCGATAACAATGGGTAGACAGTTCCTTCAACAACCGTCAACTCCGCTTGGCGCAAACTACTAATAATGTCACTGGTGTAAGCCTTTCTTCTGGCAATCACCAAAAGAACGGCGAATTCAAGTACTCCTTTACGCATTTGCGCGTCGGCATTATCAATTGATCGGTTTAATTGTTCGTTGTCCATATTATTATTGATATTATATTATCACATACTACTTTGTTATACAAGGTAGCTAAAATTAACCTAAAATTGGCTTTATTTTAAAATTATTAAATGATATAATAACGTTAAGTTAATTTTTATTATGATTACTCCAGGAATTTATCAACACTATAAAGGCAAACATTATCAAGTAATTGGCCTCGCTCGTCACAGCGAGAGCTTGGAAGAATACGTTGTATATCAAGCCCTCTACAACTCTCCGGAATTTGGTGATAAATCACTTTGGATTAGACCATCAAAAATGTTTACCGAAATGATTGATATAAATGGTAAAAAAATTGCTCGCTTCACAAAAATTAATTAATTTAGAACGTCGATACTTGACATAAATGTTAATTAAATCTAACATAGTAAATGTTAAATATTTTTAACTTTTTATGACCATTAAACAATACACAACCACTCGCATAATCATTGCGATTATAATTGGTGTTATTTTTAGCCAAAGCATCATTTTTAATAATCTAATTATTCCAGTAACCACAGTTATCGTAGCTATGACGGTGTTATTGATTCTTCGCCGCCATGTTAAAGAAATTATGGCTGATGAACGCGACTACCTTGTCGCCGGTAAGGCTGGTCGTTACGCATTAACCACCATGTCAATCATCGGTAGTTTAGTTGTTATCATTTTGTTTTCCTTAAAAGATAAAAACAACAATTACGAGTTAATTGGCTCAACTATCGCCTATTTTGTTTGTTGTTTGTTACTATTAAATAGCTTATTTTTTCAATATTTCAATCAACCAGATTTTTGGAAAAAAAATAAATTAAAAACTTTTATTTGGTTTGTGTTAATGATATTTTTTATAATTGCTGGGATAAGACTGTTTTCTGGTGAAGACACTTGGGTATGTAAAAATGGACAATGGATTAAACATGGCCAACCAAATCAACCAGCACCATCATCTTTGTGCCAATAAATAATTATGGAAAATAGAATAAAAGAACTCCGACAAAAACTAGGACTTACTCAAGAGGAATTGGCAAAAAAATGTAATGTTCGACGAGAAACAATTGTTTTTCTTGAACAAAATAAATATAATCCCTCACTACAACTAGCTCACGATATAGCTAAGGTTTTAAAAATTAAAATTGACGATTTGTTCTCTTTTTAATTTGACAATTACTTATATTTATTCTATATTTTTACCGCTATCAATTCATTTATAAATTATAGTTACTTGTGCCCGTAGCTCAGTTGGATAGAGCGTAGGTTTGCGGTACCTAAGGCCAGAGGTTCGACTCCTCTCGGGCACACCATTAAATAAAAAACCAATAAGTCACTAGTTTAACTAACTGACTTTTTTTATTAATTGCCCGAAGTAAAATACTTGAGTGTTTTACCTGAGGAGTCGAATGCCGGAGCCATATGCTGACAGCAGGAAAGCATGGCGAGGCGGGGTCGCGACCATATGAATGAAATGAATGTGAGTTGTGACCGAATCTCTCGGGCACACCATTAAATAAAAAACCAATAAGTCACTAGTTTAGCTAACTGACTTTTTTTATTAATTGCCCGAAGTAAAATACTTGAGTGTTTTACCTGAGGAGTCGAATGCCGGAGCCATATGCTGACAGCAGGAAAGCATGGCGAGGCGGGGTCGCGACCATATGAATGAAATGAATGTGAGTATTCATATTTATTTATTAATTCTGCTACAATTAAACTATGATCAGACCTTCGACGCCAATAAATCAATTAACAAGTGTTGGCAAAACAATTGCCGGTAGATTACAAAGAATAAACATTAATACTGTTTATGATCTTTTATATCATTTTCCTTTACGTTACGAAGACCTTCGAACAATTACCCCGATTAACCAAGTAAATATTGGTGAAATCGTTTCTATTAGTGGCAAAATTGAAATGATTACTGCTAGACGCTCAAAAATAAGACGACTGGCCATGACCGAATGTTTTGTTAGTGACGAAACTGGTTCAATTAAAGTAATTTGGTTTAATCAACCATACTTAGCCAAACAATTGGAAAACGGAGTTAGTATTAAATGCTCCGGTAAAGTTAGTGGCGAAAAAACCAATCTCTACCTAGCCAACCCTTCGTGGGAAAAATCAAACCCGATCGATAGCAATAATGAACCAATAACTGCTGTTTATTCAACTACAGCAAATATAACCCAGAAACAAATTCGTTTTCTCGTTCAACAGTCATTAATGGCGATAAATTTTATACACGATTGGTTACCGATAAATTTACAAGAAAAATATAAACTGGCCGGACTCCATGAATCACTAATAAATATTCATCAACCACTGGACAATAATTATTTAAATCGAGCTTACCAAAGATTAAAATTTGACGAAGTTTGCTGGCTCTTTTTAACCAATAAAATAATCAAGCAACAAATGAGCTCAATGGAGGCTAAACCGGTTGAATTTAACGAAACTATCACAAAAAAACTGGTAAGCCAATTGCCTTTCAACTTGACTGATGATCAAAAAATTTCGGCTTGGCAAATTCTACAAGACATGAATAACAATCAGCCGATGAATCGTTTGCTTCACGGCGATGTTGGTTGTGGTAAAACCGTAGTTGCCAGTATTGCTTGTGCCAACGTTATTCAACAAAAGGGTCAGGCAGCGTTACTAGCACCCACCGAAATACTCGCCCAACAACATTTTAAATCTTGTTTAGAAACTCTCGAACCATTAAATTGTTCCGTTGCCTTAATTACGGCTAATAAAAAATTATTCTGCGACGGCACGTCAACAAAAGTAGAAAAAATAACCGCCATAAAACTAAATAAATTAATCGCTGAAAATAAAGTTGGTTTAGTCGTGGGAACGCACGCCCTTTTAAATAAAAACATTAAATTCCCTGAGTTACAGCTAGTTATTATTGATGAACAACATCGTTTTGGCGTTAAACAACGTCAATTATTAAGAGAAAAATCGGGTCACCCACAAATCATGCCCCACCTATTATCAATGAGTGCTACGCCTATTCCGAGAACACTAGCGCTAACTTTGTATGGTGATTTGGAACTATCGGCCATAAAACAACTCCCTCCTAACCGTAAGAATCCTCAAACTTCCTTAGTTATAAACCAAGAGCAACAACAAAAAGTTTTTGGATTCATTAGAGAACAAATTAATGCTGGTCGCCAAGCCTACGTCGTCTGCCCTTTAATAGAAACCAACGACTCGCTAGAAATAAAATCAGTAATCGATATTCATGCACAACTAGTGAATGGACCTTTTACAGATATTCGTGTCGGCTTGCTTCATGGAAAAATGAAATCAACGGAAAAAGATGAAGTAATGGAAAAATTCAACAACGGTGAAATCGATGTTTTGGTTTCAACCACCGTCATTGAAGTTGGCGTTAACGTCCCAAACGCTAATTGCTTAATAATCTATTCACCAGAACGTTTCGGACTCGCACAACTTCACCAACTTCGTGGCCGAGTTAATAGAAGTCATCATCAACCGCATTGCTTTTTGTTTGCAGAAAATTATTTAGCACAAAAATCAGAACGTTTAAAAATATTTTGCGAAACTTTTGATGGTTTTAAGCTAGCTGAAGCTGATTTAAAATTCCGTGGTTATGGCAATCTTCACGGTAGTCAACAAACTGGCTATACCAGTCCATTTAAATTAGCCAGCTTTTCTGACAGCGATATTATCGCTCTAGCCAAAAATGCAGTCCCGGAGATTATTGAACAACTATCAAATAAAGCAATTGAAGCAATTATTGAGTCACAACAAGCAGTTAAACACGGTGAATAATAACTAGGCCTAGACAAAAAGACAATTTAATGTTAAAATCTAGCATCTACAAATTATGAAAGATATAACTAATAATATTGGTTTTAGTGATTTAGGCATTGCTCCAAAATTAGTCGACATTTTAGAACAACTTAACTTTACTACCCCTACCCCAATTCAAAACAAAGCAATCCCAATTGCTATTCAAGGCAACGATGTTATGGGAATTGCACAAACCGGCACCGGAAAAACCCTAGCATTTGGTCTACCAATGATACAAAGGTTAGCACAAAATAATGGCAAAACCGGTTTGGTAATCCTACCAACTCGAGAACTAGCGATCCAAGTTGAAGAAAGCTTACAAAAAATTGGTCGTAAATTAAATTTGCGCACCGCCTGTTTAATTGGTGGTGAAAATATTAATATTCAATATAGAAAATTAAAGGCCAAGCCTCATATTATCATTGCTACTCCAGGACGTCTTGTTGACCACCTTCAACAAAGAACTGTTAACATAAAACAAACTTTTGTTTTGGTACTCGATGAAGCCGATCGTATGCTAGATATGGGCTTTGCTCCTCAACTAAAAGAAATAATAAACGCTGTCCCCGCAGACAGACAAACAATGCTTTTTTCGGCCACCATGCCTAAAGATATAATAAAAATGGCCACTGATATTATGCGCTTACCAATTAGAATTGAAGTTGAGCCGGCCGGAACCACCGCTAAAGATATTAGTCAAGAATTATTTTTTATTCATAAAAATGATAAACAATTATTTTTAAAACAACTTTTAACTCAGTACAAAGGCAGTGTCTTGGTTTTTAGTCGCACAAAACACGGCGCTAAAAAAATTACTAGCGACCTCAGAAAAGACGGGATCGGCGCTACCGAAATTCACTCCAACCGCTCGCTCAATCAACGTTTAGAATCCTTAAACGGCTTTAAAATTGGTAAATATCGAGTTATGGTTGCCACTGATATTGCCGCTCGCGGTATCGACGTTAAAGGCATCCAATTGGTTGTTAATTACGACCTACCAGAAAACCCCGAAGACTATGTCCATCGTATCGGCCGAACTGGCCGAGCTGGAGAAAAAGGCCATGCCATATCTTTTGCCACTCGTGAACAAAAAAATGACGTTCGAAGTATTGAAAGATTAATAAAAATAACTTTACCAATTTCGCCAACACCAAAGCTTGATGAAAAGTTAATTGCCAAAAATACTTTTATCAACAGCTCAACATTTAACGACGAAAATAATAAAGCATCTAGAAAAAATAAATTTAAACCAAAAGAAGTAAATAGTATACCGAAAAGATGGAATGGTCGCTTTTACGAAACCGCCAACGGAACAAACGACGAAGTTAAAAATAATAATTTTAGTAACTATAAAAAAACTTTTAAAAAGTTTTCTAAAAATAAACGCGTTCGGCCAAGTTTTTTAAAAAATGACGACAACTCAGGAAAATTCTTAGGCGGTTTTAAAAAGAAAAAACCATCACAAAAACCGTTTAAACGAAAAAGATAATTTAATACATTTTTAAATAAGCGACTATAAGTAGTCGCTTATTTTACTAACCTGGTCAATCGCCAACCAATTAACACCTGTTGGTGTTTTTTCTAGCGCTGGCGCAATAATATTTTTCAATTTTAGTCTAACCGCCTCTTGTAATCTTTCTTTTGTTTTACTAACACTTCGAATTTCACCAGCCAAACCAACTTCACCAAAGACCACACTATTATCAGAAAAAACCTGTCTCTTGTAAGCCGAGACAATAGCAGCACAAATAGCTGCATCAACTGCTGGTTCCGACACCGCTATACCGCCAACAACATTAACAAAAACGTCTAAATAATTTAATGGGATGTCAGCGTGACGATTTAAAACAGTGGTTAACATTTCTAATCTTTTTTGATCAATTCCGTTGGCCACTCGTCGTGGATATTTACCAACGGACTTAGAAAGAAGCGCTTGTATTTCCACTAATAATATTTTTGAACCCTCGACGATCGGACAAATAACGCTACCCGATCTGTTCTTCCATCCAAATAAAAGTAACTTTGAGGGGTCGGCCACTTCTTTTAAACCAGTAGGAGTCATTTCTAAAAAAGCCGTTTCACCCGTCGAACCGTATCTATTTTTACTCGCTCTTAATAAACGCGCCTGTCGGTAATGTTCACCAGAAAATTGTAATACTATATCAACTAGGTGTTCCAGTGTTTTTGGCCCAGCAGCCTCACCGCTTTTATTAATATGACCAATAATAATTACCGCCACTTGCTGATCTTTGCTAAATGTTTGCAATTGCGAAGCACAAGCTTTAACCTGGCTAACGCTTCCCACAGCTCCATTTATTTGATCCGAGCTAATAGTTTGAATAGAGTCAACAACTACTATCTTTGCCTGCGAACTAACAACTGTGGCTAATATTTCCTCTAAGTTATCTGACTGGATAAAACCAAGTTTGGCTTTTGGTGATATACGTTTTAAACGACCAGCTAGTTGTGACTCTGATTCTTCAGCCGATACATACAAACAATCCCGACCCCAATCGGTAGCTAATTGCATAGCCAAAGTTGATTTACCAACCCCAGGATCGCCAGCTAATAAAGTTACTGAGCCCACAGGCAAACCACCGCCAAAAACTTTAGCAATTGATTTTATTTTAATCGGTAATCTAGTAACAGTTTTTTCCGATGAATTTAAGGTAACTACTTTTTTGGCGCTTCCAAGGATAATCTTATCTTTTTCTTTAGTTTTAACTGTAACAAAATTTTCTTGCTCAGCCAAAGTCCCCCAAGCACCACACTCAGGACATCGACCCTGCCACTTGGAATATTGCGAGTCACAACGACTGCAAACGAAAATTGTTGATGATTTATTAGTCATTAGTTTGATTTCTTACATTCATTATATACAGCCTGTTTCTTTTTTACGAACGCATTATCCGCGCCAGCGTATCTTACCCAACAACCATAAATTTGACTACCATTGGGGCAGTAATATGAATTCCAACTGTTTGCAAACCACTCATACTGGTTTTCTGGCTTTAAAAACTCACGTGGTGTAAATTTTTTCTTGCCCGCATCAACACAAACCGTACTTTCACCGTTAACTGTACATTTGGTCCAAACAGAAGCCTGAAACATACCTATTCCACGCGTATAGCGCCAATCAAGACACAAATCCGATTGTTTACAATCTCTAAACCTTTGTGAATAATAGCTTTGCCCCTTAGGACACGTGCCTTTGTTAAAATTAATCATGCAACGATCGTCATTGATAGCTCCGCTAATCACCTCGCACTTACCCACAACCTGACCACTGTGTGTTTGTTTACAACCAGAGTTTACAAACACACGTCTAGATCCAATGGATTTATTACGAACATCTTCATCAAAACCAATAGCACCCGGATTGGCCTGGGATTCGGTTGCTAAAATTGTATATAAAACGCAATATTCTACACCAAAATCTTTTGATAATTTTTTTGCTAAAGCAATTAATTCTGGACCGGTTTTTAATTTTTCCCCGCTAGCCAGTAAATAATCACTACTAGACATAACAGCCAATTCAACTTTTTTTACTGTTGGTATACTAGGCAGACTATTAGCAACTAAAGCGGGGTTAATAATATATAAAATTGAATAACTACCCAACGACAAAAGAACTCCGACAACCGAGCCAGTTATGTACTGTTTTGCTTTGACTATTTTTGCAGAATTACCACCGGCAAAGATCCAGATAACTCCGCCAATTGTAATCATAAACACCGCCAATAAACCAGTTACCCCGACAACAAATTTATAAACGTAAACCACATAATCAGACAGGGAATTTTTATCAATCAATAATGTATTATCCAAACCAGGCAAAGGCACGTTAAATTTAAAAGTAATCGGATCAAGATTAGGCGAATTAAGTTTTCTTTTTTCTTCATCCAACCCCTGAGTTGCTGTTACGCCGTCAAAATCAATGCATTTGTTTTTTTCATCATTACACTTTGCATTCTCTTTAAAACTAGAGACCCTGCTTAAATAAGTGGATGTATAATTTTCGGCATCACAATCACTTTTAGTCATTTGCGCTGATGATTCGCAAGTAAACGAAGTCGATGGACCATAACCAGAATAAGTCGTTGTTAACACCGAACAACAACTATCAGCCTT
>CAZAXS010000012.1:4293-12465 GCA_964489205.1 uncultured Gammaproteobacteria bacterium | reverse complement strand
TATTAATTTTTTTATATATAACATCACTTTGTTTACAACCAACACTAATCTTTTTAACTTTTACCTGACTAACAAAACTTAATACATTTTTATCGTCGTTATTATAAATTAAACAACCGTTATCAGCTATTTGTTCGGCAAATTTCGCAAAACTATTTATAATATTATCCAAACTTTTATAACAATCCAGGTGATCAGCTTCAATATTATTTAAAAGTAAAATATCTGGTCGCAGATGTAACATGCCAAAATTAAATTCATCCGCTTCAACCACTAAAATCTGACTTTTACCAAAACGAAAATTTCCATCTAAACCAGGAACCTTACTGCCAACAATAACGGTCGGATCAAGACCAGCTTCAGTTAAAATTGAGGCGACAATCGCGGTTGTCGTCGACTTTCCATGAGTACCGGAAATAGCAATTGTTTTGTACTGTTGAGCAATTAAGCCCAAATATTCATGGTAATCATAAATCGGCAAACCCCTTTCTTTAGCGGTAATTATTTCAATATTACTGTCATTAACAGCTGATGTATGAACCACCGCATCAATATTTTCATTTAAATTATCGGCCTCATGTTTTAAAAAAATTTTTACTCCTCTGCTTTGTAGTAATTCGGTTTGATCGTTTTGATTCATATTCGAACCACTAACCGAACAACCGTTTGCTAACAACAACTTGGCCAAAGCCGACATACCAATTCCGCCGATACCAATAAAATGAACATTTTTATGAAGCAATTGTTTCATAACTATTTAACGTGTTTCAAAATTAACGCTCCCAACTTATCAACTCCATCATAGCTAGTGATGGTGGCAATATTTTTTTGTAAAAACGGATAATTACCAGTTACTATTTTTACCACTTCTTTAATTAATATCTCAGCATTAAGCTCTGCCTGGTTGATAGCGATAACCGCATTTTTTCTTGCATAATAACTTGCGTTGTCTTCTTGATGAGATTTTGCGATTGGAATTATTATAGCTGGTTTTCCAAAGGCACCTATTTCAAACAACGCTCCCATGCCGGCACGACTAACGATAACGTGACTATTTTTTATTAAATCCAACATTTCTTGGTTAGATAAATTTTCATGTTGAACATAATTATCTTTATTTATTAATTTCTTATTAATTTTCCCCTTACCACAAATATGAGTTACCTTCCAATCATTTGGCATATTACTAACTAGATCAACCACCATATCATTAATTATTTTAGCACCCGTTCCACCGCCGAATATAACCACTCCCTCACCCTTGTTTTCGGCTTTAATAGTAGGAGCGACGGCCCCAACAAAAAATTGTTTATCTTTTTTCCATGGATAAGTTACGTCTGGCAATGCTACCGCAATAGCGGTTGCTGTTTTACTAGATAACAAATTTGCTAAACCTGTTTTTACATCCATTTGATAAATAATTGTCGGAATTCTCAAACAAAAAGCTACTAATAACAGCGGAACTTGAACAAAGCTGCCCGCGCCAACAACGACAGCCGGTTTAATCTTTGTTAATAAATAAACAGACTGAATTATTGCTATGATTATTTTAAAAGGGTCGGTAATATTTTTTAGAGAAAAATAGCGTCTTAATTTTCCACTAGCTACAGAATAATATTTGATTCCCAAAGGTAAAACCTGATCAACTTCCGGTCCCTTTTTTGTTCCTACCCAAACAGCATCGTAATCGGATGTTCTTTTACTTAACCCTTTCCAAACATTAAGCAAAGGCGTGACCGATCCCAAAGTACCACCACCAACAAACATTATTACTTTTTTATTATTTATCATGATCGTGATTTTATTTGTTGAGAAATATTAATTAAAACCCCAACGGCGAACAAGTTCATTACTAATGATGTACCACCATAACTAACAAATGGCAAGGTAACACCAGTCATCGGCATTACTCCCATAACGCCACCAATATTGAAAAATATCTGAATAAAAAACCAAATACTTATACCTCCAGATAATAAACGCGAAAAATCATCAGGCGCATATTTTATAACCAAATAACAGCGCCACATGGCAAATAATAATAATCCAATAAAAACAACTGAAAAGACAAAACCAATTTCTTCCGCTAAAACCGCAAAGATCGAATCACCAAAAACCTCTGGTAAATAATTGAATTTCTGTCTTGATTTACCCACACCCAAGCCAAACCAACCGCCAGAACCAATAGCTAGTTTCGCCTGTAATATATGATAGCCGATTCCCAAAGGATCGTTTTCTGGGTTTAAAAATGCCATCATTCGTCTCATTCTATATGGTGCCAAAAAAATTCCAACGATAATCAACAAAATACCAGCTGTTATTAGCGCTAAGACATGTCTAATTGGAGCATTAGACATAAAATAAACACCAACCAACGTTAACAACACCACACCCAAAGTGCCTGTGTCTGGTTCTATAAATATTAAAAATGATGCCAAAGCCACAGCAAACAACGGCCCCATAAAAACATTAATATCAAACTTTTGTAATTGCTCTTTTCTACTTGCTAACCAAGCCGAAAAATAGGCAACTAATGTAAACTTAACAATTTCCGTTGGCTGAATGTTGGTAAAACCTAAATTTATCCAACTATTAGCACCCTTATACTCAACTCCAATACCAGGTAAAAACACAGCTACCAGCAAAACAAAGGATATACCAAGTAGCTGAATGGCATATTTTTGCCAAATTTTATAATCTATTTTTGTCGCCACCACTAAGGCAATAAAACCAACAACCGCTGCAACTAATTGTTTTTTAAACAAAAAATAACTGTCACCAAATTTCTGAAATGAATAAACGGAGCTAGCCGATGATAAAACAAGTAAACCAATCAATAAAATAACAATAAATGACGCGAACAACCACAAATCGCCTTTGGTTAAATCGTGCCATAATTTTTTTAACTCTAGCAAAAGATAATTCGGCCAATCTGCTATTTTTATTTTATTTCTTGATCTAGTTAACATATTTTTTTACATATCGATTAAACTTCTCTCCCCGATCAAATTCATTCTTAAAAACCCCAAAACTAGCACAACCCGGTGATAGCAACACAACATCGCCTTTTTCAGCCATTTCAGAAGCCGTTTTTACAGCCTCTGACATGGAATTAACAATCGTGTATGGCAATTTTATTTTAGCTTTTTTCATAACAGCCAAAATTTTATCTGTGGCGCTGCCATTTATTATTACCAATGATCGACAAAACTTCTTTAACGGTAAACCAATATCACGCCAATCAACATTTTTATCGCTACCACCAAATATCAATACCGTCTTCCTCTTAGAATCCAAGGCAACAGCTTTCAAAGCGGCAATTAATGAAACAACGGTAGTAGCAGCGCTATCATTAACAAATTTAATATCAGTTTTTTTATTATAACCAACTAGTTGTAAACGATATTTTTCACCTTCATATTCGGCCACACCTTTAATTATTGTTTTTTCTGGCACAGCCAATATTTTAGCCACCTCAACAGCAGCGGCGATATTCGTCAAATTATGACCACCGATTATTTTTCGTTTCCAATCTTTGTATTTATTACCTTTAAAATATAAAGTCTTGGCTAAAGTTTGATTTTTAAAGCCTTTAACTTCTTTTTGATAATCATTAATTAATAGATAATCATTTTTAGTCTGACATAAAAATATATTTTTCTTATCAGCCAAATAGTCTTTCATGGATTTGTAGTAATTTAAATGGTCAGGATATATATTAGTAAATACACTAATATTAGGGCTTTTTTTAATGTCTTTAAAACCTTGTAACTGCCAACTAGATAACTCTAAAACTACTTTTGAATCTGAATTAATTTTATCTAGCAACGGCAAAGTGGCCAAACCAAGAACATTTCCACCTAAAAAAGTATTATTATGATCGTGGTTTTTAAGAATTTTATATATTAAACCAGTAACGGTTGATTTTCCTTTGGTACCAGTAACGCCAATGGTTAAACAGTTGGCATATTTCATGAACAGCGATTCGTCCATTAAAATTTTCTTTCCATTGTCATTAGCAAATTTCATCCAAACAGAATCAGGTCTGACCCCGGCATTTTTTATTATAATATCTGACCATAAAAAATCCTCTTGTCGATGCTCGCCTAAAATTAATTTTATCTTTGATATTTTTTTAATTTTTTAACCGAAGTAGCTAGTTCTGTTTCTGATTTTAAATCGGTAACTCGTACATTAGCCCCGCATTTATATAAATATAAAGCATCTTTTAATCCTCGACCTAAAACCCCTAAACCAAAAACAAGAACATTTTTTCCTTTAATGTCTTGTCTGAATTTTTTACCAATAGCCGATGTTCTCATAATTAATAATAATTACGTAACAACATGTAAACACTAATACCCAGCATTAAGTGGCAAAATAGAGGTAGTACCAGTAGTAAAACGGATAAAAACTTATTAACGGCGTAGTTAATGGAAGCTAAATAAGTGTTTAAAATAATCATTATTAAACCTAAAGTTGGATATATAAATAATCTTTGCCACTCTCCCAACCAGTCAATTCCAAAGGTTAAACTATAGTGAAGCGGAACCGATTCTATTGTTGGTGAGGCTTTTAACAACAAAAGCAACCACAACATGGCATTAAACAGTAAATTTATAGCTAAAATCGTCAAAAACCAATCTTTTTTAAACAATTTAAACCAATTTGAAGACAAATAATCAAAGTCCATAGTATTTACTATTTTAACTCAAATATCATATTTTATAAAGCAAATAATTATCAACAATTATCTTTATATTTTGTTTAGTAAAAGTGATATAATATAACCAATGAATCAGCTCAATAAAAAAAATTCAATTCTAAAACACCTCTGTAAAACTTACAATATTAATATTGCCAGCGAAAACGAAAATGAGGTTTTTTTAGCCTGTCCAAAACCATCAAGCATTATAGAAAAAACATTAAGCAAACTAACAAGTAAAAAATTAGTCTGGTTGGAAAAGGATATAGACGATGATATTTTTATCGAAGAGAGTGAAAAGTACACAGAAACTGCTTTGGAAAAAATTGTAATTAGTTTGATAAACACAGGCCTTAGTTTAAATGCAACAAAAATTCGTCTAGAACCAGGAACAAAAGATTATCGCTGGCGTTTGTACTACAATCGTGGCTGGAAAACTATTCAATACTTGCCGATAAATTTAGGCCAACAAATTTGTAATTTATTTTTGAGAAAAAACAATCTTGAATCAGTTTTTATACCTTTTAATAGCGTCATTAAACTAAATGACTGGCAGATTAAGTGTATTATTCAGCCGGTTTGGGGTGGAACAGTAATTCAACTAGAGATTATTGATAATCAAGCTAATTCAATCAATCTATTTGATCATATCAGTAAAGATGAGTTTTCCAATTTGATTATTATTAATCAAAGAAAAAACCGTCACAAAAATCCCTTAGCCCAACAAATTGAAGAACTCTCTAAAAATAATGACACTATAACTATTGGTGAAAAAATTGGTTTAAACGAATTAGCCACCGACCTTCCGCAAAATGATGAAGCAATCGATAATTTAATTTCAAACAAACCCGATTTGGTTATTATTAATCACCACGATATTGTTAACGTTGTAAACTTAATTAAAAGTTTATCATCTCAAAACATAAAAACCATTGTAAATTTAACAGCTTACTCACCTTGGCCTTTATTAAATTATTTAAGTGAACATAAAATCAATTCAGACGCTGTCTTTATTTCTTTATCTGGAGAAAAAGTTTGTCATCAATGCAAACAACAAGTAGCTTCGGAACTAAAAATAAACGAACACAACCAATCTGGCTCACCACAATGGTTAACCAATGACATTTGGGATAATCAAACTTGCGATTATCAACACGAAGATGAAGATTTTTACGTTATTGTCAAAGATTGGACTGGTAATATTGATGATGTAAATAAAAAACTAGTCGACCACATTGATCAACTAGTTTTGGACGGAATTTTAACTTGGAAAAATAAAGAATTACATCAACAATCTCGTAACAGTAATTACTTTAACTTCTGACCATCAATTTGAATATCAACTGATTTTATTTGTAAGCTACTACTCGAACGTAAACTAGCCATTGTTTGTAGTAAACTGTTTTTTACTGTGTTAATTGGACAAACGCTATTAGCGCGTAACAGCTCATTAAAATTTAGAACGGCTGTATTGTTGCTATAACCAAAAGAAAGTAGACGGATGTTTTCGCTAAATAATGGCTTAAAACCAAGCTTCTCAAGTTCTGAAACAGGATACTGCATAATTATTTTTACAACCGACGGAATTAAACCTAATTCAGTTTCCACATCCTTAATTTTTATGCTAATCGAACCTAACTGCTGACAATCACTGCTGTCAATTTTAGGAAAAAATAAATTAACAACATAACCATCACTTTTTACTAAGGCCGGTTTTGTTACGTTTACGCGATTAACTGTTGTTGTAGCACTAGAAGACGCTACCGTATTTTCACTTATAGCCACCGTTGATATTTGGATACTTTCTAACAAACGCTCCGCTTCTAATAAATTAGAACGATTATAAGCAACTAAAAGAACTTGATCGCCAGACCAAACAATAGTTGCCAAGTTTAAATCGCCCTCTAATGGTTTAGCTAATTCGTAATCATTTCTTACTAAACCATCATTTTCTAATTGACGAGAGTAAATCATTTCTTGCTTAGCAAACTCTTCCGCTTGTCCACGATTTATCCATTTTATCAATACCTTGCTGTTACCTTTATTTAAAGCTAGCTGATCGGTGGTTGAACTATATTCAAAACCATCAAGTTTAGAAAAAACCGCTAACAAACCGTTGTTAGAAACAAACTCAATTTTTTCTTTATTATTATGATTATCGCCTATCATTTTCTTCGTTTTTATTACAAAATTAGGCAAAAATATAACTGCTAATGTAACAAAAACCACAATGATAACAATTATTGCTAATATTCTTAACAAATACTTTATTTTCTTTTCCATACAATATAAACAGAATTGTACGAAATTATAGGGTTTTGTCAATTATAGGTAAAAAATTTTCTGTTGGTTACAATATAAATTTAAAATATTGTCAAAAGTATAAATTAAGTAAAATTTTATATATGTATTATAATTAATACTAAATTCTATGTCTGTTTTCTTGATCTACAATTCACACTCCGGGAGTTATAACAAAATTTTGATAAATACAATTATTAAAAAATTAAATTTATTATCTGATCAAGTTATTTCTTTTGATATATACAAGGATCCTGATATAAATTTTAATCAATGTAATACAGTTTGCGTTGCTGGTGGTGACGGCACCATTAATAACGTTATAAACAAAATATTTCAAGCCAACCTATTAAATAAAATTAAAATTATTATTGTGCCTTTGGGTAGTGCAAATGTTCTAGCTAGTAGCCTAAATATAGGAAAAAAATTTATCTTAAAAAATTGGGAAAATTTAATTGTTACCGAAACTGAAGTTGGAAAAATTAATGATCGAATTTTTTTGTCGGCCAGTTCTTTAGGCTTTATCTCTAAAATTATAAATAACACAAGCTTTATTCATAAAAATTTTCTTGGTTTTAGTGCTTATATAATTAAAATGCTTATAAGTTGGCACATTCCAACAACTAATTATCAATTAATAATTGACGGTAAAATTATCAATGAAACCGCGCACTCTACCGTTTTTTCAGTTGGACTTAATATTATTGGTTTCAAATCTATTCTAAAAAAACCCGATGAACTTGTTGACATCTACCTACTAAAAAATAAAACACCACTTGGGTTCGTGGCAGTTTTATTTAATTTTATTTTTAACCGTTCTGGTAAGAGTTTAACCAGGTACTCTGGTAAAGAAGTTGTCTGCAACGGCGTCAGCAAACAAGAGTTGCAAATTGATGGTGAACAACAACCGGAAGTGGAAAAATTATCGGCAAAAATTATAGGTCGATTAAAAATCCTTCGCTAATCTATTTTCTAGTTAATCCAAACAATCTTTTAAATACACCAGTTGGAATGGATTTATACTGACCCGGAGTTAAGTTTAATTCTCGTAAAGTTAGCTTACCAAAAGACAATCGTCTTAATTTAATAACTTCTAAACCAATCGTTTCACACATACGACGAATTTGACGATTTTTTCCTTCAACTATTGTTAAAAGTAGTTGCCC
>CAZAXS010000012.1:0-4193 GCA_964489205.1 uncultured Gammaproteobacteria bacterium | reverse complement strand
TTAAAACGATCATAAACCTTATCCTTAGCATCGTCAGCTGTAGAACAAATTTCACCAACCGGTTTGTAATAAGCGAGATAAATTAAATTACTGGCAGTATTTTGGTTAATCACCTTTCCATCAACTTCAATTTTATCAACCTCTGGATTAATTCTTTGGCCCAGGGTAGCTATTTGGCCATTAACTGTAACTCGACCCTCATCAATTAATCTATCTGCTTGTCGACGCGACCAACGTTGACCAGCGCTCAAAATCTTATTTACACGAATACCAGACAACTCACCATCATCGTTAACCTTATTTTGTAACACTTGTTTGGCTTTATAGCCATGTTTTAAACGGTCGTTTCTACGACTGGCGATAGTTTGTTTTGTTTTTTCTACTATTTTTTTATTTTTTGGTTTCATAATAGTAAAACTGTAACAAAATCAAATAAAAATAGCAAAATTTGACAATTATTACATAAATGCTAGTGTTTATTTATATGAATATCACAGGTACGCAAGCGAAAAAATGCTATTCAACTTTAATGGACTGGGGTCATCCTAGTCTTTTTGCGCTTGATTACTTGCTAACAAATTAACTGTAATAAAAATTGTTAATGAATAATCCAGCGTAAAGTTGGATTTTTTTGAACCTTTAAAATAAATAGGAGTCCATAATGGAAACAAAACCATTACCACCCGTTTTTTTATCCGGCAAGTTAATAAATCTTCATTTATTAGACGCCGAGCACCATCTTAACGATTGTCTTCTCTGGTTAAACGATAAACAGCTAACCAGATTCTTAATTACCGGTCGCTTTCCTCAGTATCCAGAAGCTGAAAAAAATTGGTTTAACAAAGCCACACAAGAAGTTGAAAGAAAAATAACTCTAGCCATTCATAAAAAAGACAACGGAGAATATATTGGTATGATGGGTTTGGAAAAAATCAACTACATCCATCGAACCGCTACCTCTGGAAGTTTTATTGGCAGTGAAAGCAATCGCGGTCGAGGTTATGGCCATGATGCTAAAATGATTTTACTTAATTATGCCTTCAATAGTCTTAATTTAAGAAAAATCAACGCTTCTGCTGTTGCCTTTAATGAACGTTCATTAAGATTTAATCAGGCCTGTGGTTATAAAATTGAAGCCACCCTCAAACAACAGTTGTTTGTTGAGGGACAATATTACGACGAGATTATGCTGGCAGTTTACGCTGAAGATTTTCAACCGTTGTGGAATAAATATTTACTCGAATAAAAACATCAGGCGTTGCAAAGCAACGCCTGATTTATTTTCTTAAATTCTAATATCACACTCTTTTACAAACGGTGCGCATAGTTTAACCAACAAGCGCATTTCTTTTTCAGTATAACCTTTTGTCACAAAATCAGGATCAACTAATTTTTGATCTGTCGGTCGAAATTGTTGTAAATAATACCTTTTAGCACCGCTTATAAATTTAGCCATTTTTTCTATAACTTCGGGCGGATGTTGGGTTTTATTAATTGTAGTTCTGAACTCATAATCAATTCCCGAATTCATTATCATTTTTACACTTTGTTCTATTAAAGAAAAATCTATTAACTGCCAAGTTACTTCTGAATACTTTTGTTGATCGTGACCCTTGATATCCATAGCCACATAATCTATCAATCCACTATCCAAGATTGGTTTCAATCTAAACGGCAGATAACCATTGGAATCTAGTTTAATTAAATAGCCCAACTTTTTTATGTCTTTTATGGCTTCTAATAAATCTGGTTGCATAGTTGGCTCACCACCAGTAATAACCACCGCATCAATAATTCCTTTTCTTTTGTGCAAATAATCAAGCACTTGCTCCCACTTTATATGTTGCGCAAACGGCTCCAAAACCAAGCCCGGATTATAACAGTAGTGACAACGAAAAACACAACCATTAGTAAAAATAATAGTTGATATTTTGTCCGGATAATCAATTAAGCTAACTTTTTGTAAGCCACCAATGTTCATAGATTTTTATTATAATAAAAATCACCCCGCCTGTTAAACGAGGTGATTAATACTAATTAATTTTTACAATCACAATTTTCAACTTGGTAGGTTTGACGATCAACAAATTCAGCTTGTTTAGCGTCATTCCATTGAGCTACGGGTCTAATGTAACCAACCACACGCGAATAAACTTCGCATTTTTGACGTTTTTTTGGCTCAGTCATATGTTTGATGTTTGTTAATATATTAAAGAATTAATAAAATTAAACGCTGACTATCTTAACTTCGGTGGCGCAACTATCGCATTTACCTTCGGCTTCCATAATTTCTTCATCACACTTTGGACAATATTCATGCTCACCAGATAAATATCCATGAACCGGACAAATACTAAATGTTGGCGTAATAGTGTAATAAGGTAATTTATAGTTTTCAGCAATTTTTTTAACTAAATTTCTAGTAGCAACTATCGAATTAATGCGCTCACCAATAAAACCATGTAAAACGGTGCCGCCGGTATACTGAGTTTGTAATTCATCTTGCAAATCAAGCGCTTCAAAAATATCGGACGTATAACCAACTGGTAGGTGAGTTGAATTAGTATAGTATGGCTTTGCTGTATTTGTTTTATAACTTTCTTCGTTAGCAACAATAATTTTTGGATATTTCTTTTTATCAAGATTAGCAAAACGATATGTAACACCTTCGGCTGGTGTAGCTTCTAAATTAAACAAGTGACCTGATTCTAGTTGATATTCAACTAATTTATCACGCATTTTTTCTAGAACCCTAACCATAAACTCTTTTCCTTTAGGATCAGCTATAGAAACACCCAACAAATTTAAACAAGCCTCATTAGCACCGTTAACACCGATGGTATTAAAATGATTAGACCAATAAGAACCGCTTTTCACCTTTACGTCACGAAGATAGAAAGAACAGTAAGGGAAAAGACCACGATCACTTAATTCATCGATAATTTTTCTTTTAATCTCCAAACTTTCCCTAGCAATTTCCATTACCTTATACAATCTTTTCATAAAGTCGGCTTCGTTTTTTGATTTGTAACCCAGTCTTGGTAGATTAATAGTTACAACCCCTAACGAACCGGTTAATGGGTTAGCTGCAAATAACCCTCCACCACGTTTTCTTAATTCACGATTATCTAAACGTAAACGACAACACATTGAGCGAGCGTCGTCTGGACTCATATCAGAGTTAACAAAATTAGAGAAATATGGAATGCCGTATTTAGCTGTCATTTCCCAAATTGTATCGTAGGCCGGATTCTCCCAATCAAAATCTTTGGTAATGTTGTAAGTAGGGATTGGGAAAGTAAATATTCTTCCCAAGGCATCGCCTTCTATCATAACTTCGGCAAACGCTTGGTTAATCATGCCCATTTCTTCGGTAAAATCGCTGTATTTTTCTGGCATAACCCGACCACCAATAATTACATTCTCATTGGCCAAAGTTGACGGAACATTAACGTCAAAAGTTAAGTTGGTAAACGGCGTCTGGAAACCTACTCTAGTAGGAACATTCAAATTAAAAACAAACTCTTGCATAGCTTGTTTTACTTCGGCATAACTTAATTTATCGTATCTTACAAATGGAGCTAAATAGGTATCAAAACTGGAAATTGCTTGAGCACCAGCTGCCTCACCTTGCATGGTGTAGAAAAAATTAACAATCTGACCCAAGGCCACACGAAAATGTTTTGCCGGCTTTGATTGCACCTTACCAGATACCCCGGTAAAACCACTAACCAACAAATCGTGCAAATCCCAACCACAACAATACGGTGCTAAAACCTGCAAATCGTGCATATGAATATCACCATTAACATGTGATTTAGCAATATGTTTTGGATAAACTTTATTTAGCCAATATTGAGATGTAAATTCAGAAGAAATGAAAAAATTCAAGCCTTGTAATGAATAAGACATGTTGGAATTTTCTTTAATCTTCCAATCCGATCGGCCAATATAGCGATCAACGGCGTCTAAAACGGCGTTTTTTGGTTTTCGTCCTCGTTCGAGCATAGGATTACAATATATAGTATTAACTATCTGTATTTTAACACTATATATTGTGTTAATCCAGTTAGCGAAACTTAGCCACTTTAAAGCGTCTGAAAATATTTCTTGAGTTAGTCACAGGTAAAATTGCTTGCTTGTTGTGCATAAATCAATTTGTCAAGTCCCTAATTTTTTTTAAAAAATAAAAC
>CAZAXS010000011.1:0-12999 GCA_964489205.1 uncultured Gammaproteobacteria bacterium | reverse complement strand
AACGTTTTTTTGTTTGATCATCTTGTTTCTGCTTGTCGACCATTTCAAGCAGTTCTACATCAAGACACAAACTCTTGAGTTCACGAGTTAAAACGTTAAATGATTCTGGTGTGCCAAGTTTTGTAATCGGTTCGTTTTTGATAATTGCTTCGTAGGCTTTAGCGCGACCAGTAACGTCATCGGATTTAATCGTTAATATTTCTTGCAAAGTGTTGGCAGCGCCGTATGCTTCCAAAGCCCAAACTTCCATTTCTCCAAAGCGTTGACCACCGCCTTGAGCTTTACCACCAAGAGGTTGTTGAGTAACAAGGGAGGTAGGTCCAATAGAACGTTGATGAATTTTATCCTCAACCAAGTGATTAAGTTTTAACATGTAAATCATGCCCACGGTTGTCTTTTTATCAAATGGTTTTCCGGTACGACCATCAAATAGTTGGAATTTACCATCTTCTGGTAAGCCAGCTTTTTTCAATTCGTCTTTAATGCTTTCAATTGGTACTCCGTTTAAGGCTGGTGAAGCAACTTTGTAGCCAAGTTTATGAGCGGCAATACCAAGGTGAGTTTCTAATAACTGACCCAAGTTCATACGAGAAATAACACCCAAAGGATTTAAAACAATATCAACTGGTGTACCGTCAGCAAGGAAAGGCATGTCAGCCATTGGTACAATACGAGAGACAACACCTTTGTTTCCGTGGCGTCCAGCTAGTTTATCGCCCGGTTGAACTTTACGCATTTGAGCGATGGTTACTTGAATTGATTTAATAACACCAGCTGGAAGTTTGTCACTGTTTTCACGTGAGAAAATTTTAACATCGATAATTTTTCCATGGTTACCGTGTTCTAAATACATTGAAGTATCACGAACGTCTTTGGCTTTTTCTCCAAAAATTGCTCGCAAAAGTTTTTCTTCGGCGGATAATTCAGTTTCACCTTTTGGCGTAATTTTTCCTACAAGAATATCACCAGCAGCTACTTTTGCACCGATACGAATAATTCCATTTTCATCCAAATCTTTTAATTTCTCCTCACTAATATTTGGAATATCACGGGTGACGATTTCTGGACCAAGTTTTGTTTCGCGAACATCAATGGTTTTGTCTTCAATATGAATTGAAGTATAACGATCGTTATGAATAACTCGTTCCGAAAGCAAAATCGCATCTTCATAGTTACCACCTTCCCAAGTCATGAAGGCAACAAGTAGGTTTTGACCAAGTGCTAATTCACCATTATCAGTGCCAGCGCCATCGGCTAAAATATCACCAGCTTCAATTTTATCGCCCACCGAAACAAGCGGATGTTGATTGATACAAGTGGAAGCGTTGGAGCGTGCAAACTTATTCATTAGATAAGTTTTTTCGTTACCATTTTTTTCTTCAATAACAACGCGATCGCTTTGAACAACTTTAACTGTACCAGCTGCGGTAGCCACAACAACCTGACCAGAATCTTTAGCGGCACGAAGTTCCGAGCCAGTACCAATAATTGGTGCATCTGGTTTAATAACCGAAACCGCCTGACGTTGCATGTTTGTTCCCATTAAGGCGCGAACAGCGTCGTCGTGTTCTAAGAAAGGAATTAATGAAGTAGCGATGGAAATGATTTGATTTGGAGCGACATCAACATAATCAATCTTATTAACCGAATCAAAAGCCGGCTTGCCTTTTTGTCGCATTTCTGTGAAGTCCTTAATAAAGCGACCATTTTCGTCGGTTTCAATAGTGGCTGCGGCCGTGTTGTATTTTTCTTCGGAAAAAGCATCAAGATATTCAATTTCATTTGTTAATACAGGAATAACAGCAATTGTTTTTATAGCATTGTGGCTTAATAATTCTTTAGCAATTTTGTCAGTTATTTCAGTGTTGTTTTTGACCAAAACCTTGCCTGAATTTGGGTCAACAACATCTTGTCTAGTTGTATAACCAACAGCAGACTTACCATCGTTTTCAGGATCATGAACTACCTTTCTAAAAGGTGTTTCAATAAAGCCGTATTCATTAATACGAGCATAGCTGGATAAGTGTCCAACTAAACCGATATTAGGTCCTTCTGGGGTAGCAATTGGACAAATACGACCATAGTGAGTTCGGTGTACGTCACGAACTTCAAAGCCAGCGCGTTCACGTGAAAGACCACCAGGGCCCATAGCCGATAAACGACGCTTGTGTTCCAATTCGGCGAGCGGATTAACCTGATCCATGAACTGAGACAACTGAGAATTCATAAAGAATTCTTTAATTGAGCCAATAACTGGACGAGCGTTGATTAATTGGTTTGGTGTAACAGCGTTAATATCCAAAGTACTCATACGGTCTTTAACGATTCTTTCCATACGAGCTAAACCAACGCGGAATTTATTTTTTATTAACTCACCAATAGCACGGACACGACGATTGCCTAAGTGATCAATATCATCTGGTTCGTCCTGAGTATTGTTTAAGCGAATAACCTCACGAATCACCAAAATTAATGTTTCTAAATCTAAAACTCGGTTTTGTTTATCAAAACTTAAATCAAGACCGAATTTTTTATTCATCTTGTAACGACCAACCATGCCAGAATCGTAGCGGTCAAAGTTGAAGAACATGGAGTGAATCAAAGCGCGAGCGTTATCAGCTGTGGCTAAATCGCCTGGACGAATACGTTTGTAAACTTCTTTTAAAGCTTCTTCTTCGTTGCTGGCAATGTCTTTTTCTAGTGTTGCTAAAATGTGATTAAACTCTGGGTTAGTATCAACGTCAGTAAAGCGTTTGATAATGTCTTCGTTGCTACCAGCGCCAAAAGCTTTAAGTAAGGTAGTAACCGCAACTTTACGTTTACGATCAATCTTAACGTAAATGGCGTGATTAGCATCGGTTTCCATTTCTAACCAAGCACCACGATCAGGAATGATTTTGGCGCCGTAAAAACGTTTACCGCGTAATGTTTCGAAGGTAAAGAAAACACCAGAAGAGCGGATTAATTGAGAAACAATTACTCTTTCAACACCGTTAATAATAAAGGTGCCACGATCGGTCATTAACGGAAAATCACCAAGATAAATTTCCTGTTCTTTGATTTCGTTGGTACGTTTGTTAACTAAACGAACACGAGCACGAATCGAAGCCTCGTAAGAAATATTCTTGGCTTTAGCAGTGCGCTCATCAAATTTTGGCGAATCTAAATAGTAGTCGGTAAAATAAAGCTCTAAATCACGTCCGACAAAGTCGTGAATTGGAGAGATTTCATCAAAAAGTTCGCGGATGCCGATATCCAAGAACCATTTATATGAATTTTTTTGAACCTCAATGAGGTCGGGGAGTGGGAGAGCGATTTTCGGCGGTCTAAAGTAGACCCGCTCTTGCAGTTGGTGAGCCATAGGCAAGAAAAATGGTGAACCAAGCTGAATGATAAGAATAAAAACGCACCCTTGGTTAGGGGGCGTGTCTTTTTGTTTTTACTTTTTAGGGCAAAACATAAGCAAAAGGATACTCTAAATAGGCATAAGTGTCAAGCAATATATGCGATTTTTGTCAAGAGTTAAGTATTTTTCAACTAATATTAGCTAAAATTTGATTTAGAATAAATATTTTTTGTTTGTCAAATTATCCTAATCTAAGCCAATTTAGTACCAACTTATCCACAGTTTTGTTTATAAATTAACCAGCGTTTTTTGTTGGTGTAAAATGGTTATATTTTAGAAATATAAGTAAAAAGTTTTATTGACATTAAATACTCATTATTGTAAATAGAATAGTTGAGTTGAACATTAATAAAAAAGAATAAATGTTTACTTGGTTATAGCTAAAAGATAATCAATCCGCCTTAGGCGGATAGTTATTTCCTAGCTGTAACCAAAATGGTTAGCGGTTCTATTTCGGAGTAGAGAAAACACACGAAGGAGTGGTTATGGAAAATATAGAAACTTATCCAACTGCTGAACAGCTAAAAGCTGTAGTCAGAAAACTTGGTGGTTACCAAGGAGTAATTAGTTTTTTAAGAGGTGAAACATTGCTCGTAAAAAACTCTAACAAATGGCGGGAGCAAGATGGTGTTTTTTACTTTTCGGTTACCAGCGATGGCACAACCGGTGAAGAGTGGATTACGCGCCTTGAAGAGAAAGGATTTAGTGTTAATTCAGACGCTAAAAAATTACTTCTTTCTGACGATTTTAAGCCAACCTCGGGTGTGACAACTGAAGTTGCAGTTTTAAAAAGCAATTCTTTTAGCTCGCTAAAAATAAAAAATATCGTTGCCGAGTCTATAGAATTTGGTTACTCAAATCCCAATGCCGAGGTTGCTTGTTTGTTACGTGAGATGATTTCTGATGAAGAAATGATGGATTTAAATGTTTGGAGTATTGTAATTATGCACCAACCAATACAAGATCCTAATTGTCTGCCTGGATGGCTTGTTGTTACTGTTAATATTGGTAATTCTTGTTTAGGAGTGGGTTTCGACCATCCCGACCATGATATTAAGTGGGATCGTAGTTGTTGGTTTGCTTATGTTATACCCCAAGCAACCGAAGTCTAGTACTTTATTTTTAACCCCGAATTGCATAAGTAATTCGGGGCTGTTTTTAATTCTTTTCCAATAATTCTTTTACCACTGCTCGATCATCCCAAGGTATCTTTTCTCCGTTAGCAATACATAACCACTGTTCCGCGCCTTTACCGGTAATTAAAACTAAATCATTTTCACCAGCTAGTTCCATAGCTTTCTTTATTGCTTGTTTGCGTTCCTCAATTAAGAAAATATTTTCTGGATTAATTTTCGTTTCCTTGGTGCCAGCCAAAACTTGGTTCATAATTTGTTTTGGATCCTCATCGTAAGGATCTTCGTTGGTAATAATGACAATATTAGCGTTGTCACCAGCTATTTTGCCTAAGATTGGTCGGCGCGCTTGATCACGTCCGCCACCGCATGAACCAAGAACGTGGATTATTTTGTTGTAAGTGTAGGGATAAATTGTTTCGTAAAGTTTAGTTAAGGCCTCTGGCTCGTGGGCGTAATCAACCATTACATCAAACGGTTGATTACAATGGATAAATTCATATCGTCCTGGTGTGCCCGGGTATTTTTTTAGTGCTTCAGCACAGTCGTATAAACTAATGCCGAGTTGATGACAGCAAGAAATGGCTGCTAACTGATTATAAACATTTACTTTGCCTGGTAAATTTGATTCTACGGTAATGTTTTGATCGTTTGTTTTATCATGGAGAACAAAATTAATTGAATCATTATTAATTAACCCAATGTCAGCCGAATAGTCAGCTGGCGTTTCAATTGCATAGGTGTAATGGCGAATATTTTTTGTTTGTAGGAAATAAGGCGCTTGTGAGCTGTCGGCATTAATAACACTAAATTTATTCACAATCTTATCGGCAATTGTTTTCGTTTTATTCTTACTAAGAATTTTCCATAGTTCTAGTTTGGCATTACGATAATTTTCAAACGATCCGTGGGCTTCAATATGTTCCGGAGTTAAATTAGTAAAGACAGCAACGTCGTAGTTTATGCCTTTGTGGCGGTTTTGCGCTATCCCTTCTGACGAGGTTTCGATGACAACATAATCACAACCGCTGGCAACGGCTTGAGCAAGAAATTTTTGCAAATAAAGACGGCCGGGCATGGTCATTTTTAAATCGTTTAACCATTTTTTTCCATTGATAAAAAATTGGGCCGTTGAAGTGCTAGCTGTTTTTTTTCCGCTGTGATGCAAAATCCAACTAATTAAATTAACAACAGTTGTTTTACCATTAGTGCCGGTTACGCCAATAACAATCATTTTTTTTGATGGTTGGCCGTAGTAATAATTGGCAAAAAGGGCCAGTAACAAATGATAAGTGTTAATTAATTTTTTGGAAAATATTCTTTTTAATAATTTTTTGAACATATTATTTTTTTCTTCTAATAAGTCTTAATATTTTTCTAACAAATTTATAAGCTTGATACAAGCCAGCTGAATAAACAACGTCGTAAGCGCCGGGATAGTTTACACTTACTCCGCCCCAACCTAGTTTAAAACGAGAGACGTTGCTTAGCGGGTGTTGAGGTTGGTTTGCTGGAGCAATACCATGAAGATCATACCAACGGAAATTATTTTGTTTGGCCCATTTTATAATTTCCCAGTGGAGCAAATAAGGGGCCATAAGTGAACGATATTGATAATCCGAGGCGCCATGAAGATAGGTGATTGTATCACCAAAATAAGCGGTTATGGCAACAGCAATGTTGTTATTATTGTGCGTTACCAACCATAATTGACAAGTGGGAATGGTTAGCATTTTTTCGTAATAATTTTTTTGATGAAGACGAAAGTTGTTACGGGTTGATGTTTTGTTAAACAATGGCCAGACCTCAGACAAAGAGTCTTTGTTTAATCTTTTTATGATCAAGTCATTTTTCGTGGCTAATTTTATGTTATAACGTGTTTTGGAGTGAAAGCTAGCCAGTAATTGTTGCAAGCTTTGATTTAAGTTAATTAACAATGTATTTTCCGGTTGAATGCCGTTGGACTTTATACAAACTTCGTGAATAGCTGGTGAAATAAAAGTTGGTTCAATTTTAGTAAAGACTTCATCCCGATTATTAGTTTTAATGGTTAGCTCTCTCATTTGGCCTAGTAATAATTTTATTACTTCATCTTTTTCTTTTTGATTTAATGTCGGGTCGACAACCGGTCCTCGAGGACAATACAAATAAGTTAATCCGGCAAAAATATTGTGTTCAATTATCGAAGCCGTGGCCAATACTTGATCATTGTGCGTTACGGCTACCCGCCAACAATTTTTACCAGTTAGATTTTGAAAATCAGCCCAAAGTGAAGATTGTAATAGTTGACTATTAAACTGTTTAGCAACAAAGCCATCGAGGCTTTTTTTATCAATTTCGTGACAAGAGATTCTCATGTTTTTTAAGTTAGAATTTTTAACATGGCTTTTATTCTTTGGCCTAGGTCAGAAATGTTTGGATCGAGATGTTTGATGGCGCTGTTTATTTCTTGACGATTGTAACCTAAACTAATTAAAGCTTCGATAACATCAGCGTCGCCCTTGCGAATACCGACAACAGCCTCAGCACTAATCTCGTCATTAGCAGCCAAGGATTTTATTTTACTTTTTAGCTCGACAACAATTCTTTCGGCTGTTTTTGGTCCGACGCCTGGCAAGCCTTTTAACAAGGCAGGTTCGTTATTGACTACGGCGGTAACAATATCGCTAATATCAACCACACCGCAGATGTTTATGGCGGTTTTTGGGCCAATGCCAGAGATGCTTATTAAATTTTTAAACAACTCAAGTCCTGGTAGGTTAATAAAACCGTACAAGTCGCTGGCTGTTTCGCTGATGTGATGATGAATGTATAGTTCAGCTGTTTGGCCCAGGTTGAACTGAGCAGCTGTTTTACTGTTCCAATAAACTAAATAACCAACGCCGTCAGTGGTTACAATAATTCCATGGTCCGCAGAAATTGTTTGGACCGTTCCTTTTAGGTAAGCAATCATATAACTATATTATTGCTTAAAATTTAGTTTTTGATAATCCTTGACAGTATTGGCTTAATGTATGAATATAATTTTGTTTTGTTGTTTTAAAAAATAATTTAAACCACAGGTAGAAAAAGCAGGTGGTGGTAAAAAAGTTTAAACTAAAAATAAAGGATAAGAATGAATAACGATTTAGAGAACAAACAGCTTCTTAATATAACAGATTTTGTTAATAGTTTTTCCAATTTATTATTGGAGACGATTAAACGAAACAATTTTGACGTGAACGATCTAACAAAGATAATGTTTGAACAAAAAGAAAAGCTAATTGAAAATACAGGATTAGTTTTTCAGTCATTGTTAGTTCAAAAAGATATAATAGTATTCGACCCAGGTAAAATCGTTTGGCGTATAATTACCATGGGTAATTACCGTTCAATTAGTCAGTTAATTGAGGCTCTTGATACTAAAACTAGTATTGTTAATTATATTAAAACTATAATTTTAAATTCCGATATAACTTTGGAGCCACAAGAAAAACGCTATCGCTTGTCAACGGCAACTTTATCCGAGTTAGTTGGTAATCAATTTGAAAATAATGGTTTTAAATATGAACAACTAATGGAGGTGATAAACATAACTAATAACAATTTATGTCCGGTTGAAACAGCTATCCAATTGTTATTACAAGATCAAGACATTTTCAGACATAATTTATTACCTGTTTGCCGGCCTTTTTTAGAGTCAAAAATTTTTTGTCTTATTGCTGGCGAATTAAGAGTTGTTGATGTAAAAAACGACTGGTCAACGATTAGTAAAATTTCTAATTTAAAAGTGGTTTATCTTGTTTAAAATATCTATTATCGGTTCTTGTGCAAACGGGAACCGATTTTAATTAGTTGGCTATTATTGTTTAAAATATAATTTAAGTGTATGTTGTAGTTTATGAGCGATAAGTTTGTTTTGAAGTCAGATTTTCAACCAACTGGGGATCAGCCTCAGGCGATTGCTAAATTGGTCGGTAATATCAAAGCCGGAGCCAAGCATCAGGTTTTGTTAGGCGCAACCGGTTCGGGTAAAACTTTTACCATGGCCAACGTGGTGGCACAAATACAAAAACCAACTTTAGTTATGTGTCACAACAAAACATTAGCCGCTCAACTGGCTTCCGAGTTCAAGCAATTTTTTCCAGATAATGCCGTTCATTATTTTGTTAGTTATTATGATTACTACCAGCCAGAGGCTTACAAACCGCAAACAGATACTTACATAGAAAAAGAAACCAGTATTAACGAAGAAATTGATCGCTTACGCCACGCAGCCACCAACGCTCTTCTTACTCGACGCGACGTTTTAATTGTTGCCTCGGTTTCTTGTATTTATGGTTTGGGAAGTGTGGATGAGTATGCCGACATGAAAATATCTTTAGCTGTTGGACAAACGATTAAGAGAGATAAAATGTTAAGACATTTAACTGATATTCAATATCGACGAAATGATTTAGTTTTAGAAAGAGGATGTTTCCAGGTTAAAGGTGATGTCATTGATGTTTATCCAATTGAAAGTAAAGATGAGGTTTATAAAATTGAATTTTTTGCTGACGAAATTGAACGCTTATCAGTTGTTAATCCATTAACTGGTGAAAGAATACGAGATGAAAAAGAACTATTTATTTTTCCAGCTAAACATTTTGTAACTCCTCAGGAACAAATGAAAGAATCAATTTCTGCTATTCGTCAGGAATTGACCGAAACCTTAATAAAATTAAAAGATCAAGGACGATTGTTGGAGGCACAAAGACTAGAACAAAGAACAAATTATGATTTAGAAATGATGGAAGCGGTTGGCTATTGTAGTGGTATTGAAAACTATTCTCGACATTTAACCGGTCGTCTGGCCGGTCAGGCACCAGCTACATTAATTGATTATTTTCCCGATGATTATTTGTTGTTTATTGACGAATCTCATATGACTGTTCCACAGGTAAGAGGCATGTATGCCGGTGATCAGGCCAGAAAAAAAACTTTGATTGATTTTGGTTTTCGTTTGCCATCGGCGCTCGATAATCGACCTTTGAAATTCGAAGAATTTTCTGAATGCATAAATCAGGTGGTTTATGTGTCAGCAACCCCTGCGCCTTACGAGTATCAAGTTGCTGGTGTTAAATGCTTTCAGTCTAATAATGAAAAATTATTAGTTGATTATTCAGATTTAGAAAAAGTTATAAAAAATAAGCAAGGCAATGTAGCTCAACAAATAATCAGACCAACTGGTTTACTGGATCCCAAAATTTATGTACGACCGCTTGATGGGCAACTAGCTAATGCTATGGAAGAGATACAGGTGCGAGTAAAAAAGGGACAACGAGCGCTGGTAACAACGCTAACCAAAAGATTAGCTGAAGAATTAACCGAATATTTGCATGAGAAGGGCTTAAAAGTTCAGTATTTACACTCTGAAGTTTTGACCATGGACAGAATTGATATCCTAAAAGATTTGCGTCGCGGTGTTTACGATGTTTTGATTGGCATTAATTTATTGCGTGAGGGTTTGGATCTGCCAGAAGTCTCTTTGGTAGCCATTTTAGATGCTGACAAAGAAAGTTTTTTGCGCTCGGAATCATCATTGATTCAAATTATTGGACGAGCCGCTCGTCATAACGAAGGAACGGTAATTATGTATGCCGATAAAATAACCGGTTCTATGAAACGTGCAATCGATGAAACAAATCGTCGTCGCTCAATTCAAGAAGATTATAATAAACAACACAATATAACGCCTAAAACTATTATTAAAACTATTGATCTTGATCTTCGACCTAAAGAGTTAGTTAAAGACCAAAAATTGACCGGTATTTCAGTTAAAGCAAAACAAGCTTTAATCAAAGATTTAGAAAAAAGAATGAAGTTTAGTGCTGAACAATGGGATTTTGAAGAAGCGCTTAGATTACGTGATCAAATTCAAACAATTAAAGAATCAATAAAGCGTTGATTTAGGTTGGTGCTAATAATTTTATGGATGACAGATATCTAAAAATAATTAACAATAATTTATCCGACAAAAATTCCGGATTTATATTGATTGATAAAGAAAAAGATTGGACTTCTTTTGATGTGGTGGCTAAGTTACGTACGATTACTAAAATAAAAAAAATTGGTCATGCTGGCACGCTTGATCCGTTCGCTACTGGTTTGTTGGTTGTGGCAATTGGCAAGGCCACTAAATTGCTTGACTTACTAATTGGACAAAATAAAACATATCAGGCGACTATGATTTTAGGTCAAGAGTCCGATACTTATGATATAACTGGTAAAATTTCAACAAGTTCAAATACAAAAATTTTTAGTCAAGAAGAAATTAAAACAGTTTTAACTAAATTTATTGGCAGGCAAGAACAAATACCACCAATGTTTTCGGCAAAAAAATTAAATGGTAAAAAGCTATATGAATTAGCTCGACAAGGGATAGAGGTTGAGCGTAAAGCAAAATCAATAAACATATATTCTTTGGTTTTGGAAAAATACGATTTTCCTCGAGTAACTTTTTCGGTTAACTGTTCAACTGGTACTTACATTCGTTCTTTAGCTCACGATCTTGGTCGGAGCTTGGGTTGTGGAGCGTTATTAGAAGATTTAAGAAGAACCAGTGTTGCCGGTATTGATGTTAGTTGGGCAACAACCATTGGTGTTCTAACCGAAGATTGGCGGGATAAGTTATTGCCACTTGATGAAATGTCTAAGTGGATTGAGACAAATACAGACTTGCCAATTATTTAAATATGTGTTAGTTTGTTGATACTTTTTAAAATTATTTTGATATGCCAAATCTAGCAAATGCAAAAAAAGCCTTACGTCATAGCAAGCGCAGACAAGAAATCAACGCTGGTTATAAAAAAGACATTAAGGACTTAACAAAAAAGTTTACAAAATTAATTACTGCTGGTCAGTTGGAAGACGCTAAAAAAGTTGCTGTTTCCTTACAACAGAAATTAGATAAAGCTGCTAAAACTGGAACTATTAAACCAAACGCAGCTAGCCGAAAAAAATCCAGAGTCGCCAAGGTGATTAATGCAAAGAAATAAATTATTGTAAATAATAAAACTCCCGAGTCTAGCTCGGGAGTTTTTTGTTGTTAAGCTGCTTGTTCGTTGTCATTATCATCTTCTTCATCGAGTCTGCTCATTATATCGTTGAATTCTCCCATTTGATCGTCTACTCCGTTAGCTCGTCTTTCATCGTCTCCGACTCCATTTTGTTTAACCTCTGTTGTTTTATCAACCTCTGGCTCAGTTGATGTTTTTGGTTTGAAAAAGCTTTCAAATATATTCATAAAATATGTGATTATTTTCTAAAATTAGCCATATTTAGCACTAAGTTGGTAATGCACATTAGAGGTGGTTGGCCCCTTTTTATGGCTATATCTGTGAGTATAACACTTTGTTGCCAATTGGAAAGTTGTTTATCGGAAAATTTTCTTGAGATTTGGTTGAGTTTGTTAAAAATGTATTCTGACTTAAAATTGGATTTGATGTTGTATTTAGCGTTGATTAGGTCGCGAATATGTTTGGCTAAAAGTCCAAGAATCATTAATGGTTCGGCGCCATCTTTTAGATGGTGGTTAAGAAGGTTAATTGCTTGCTTGCTGTTTCCTCCGGCCAAGGCCTCGGTTAGAGCAAAAATTGGTGTTTCGTCTTTACTGACGGTTAATAAACGAATGAGAGTTTCTGTATCATTGGTATTAGAGGCTTTAGTATGAGCTGTTAACTGACTAATAAGATTGTTTATTACCCAGCCGTCGTTTGTAGCATTAACAATCGTGTCAATGGAATTGTTATCAAGTTTTAGGTTGTTTTGTTTAGCTAAATCACTAATCCATTTTTTTAGTTCGCTTGCGACTAATTGATTTTGTAAATAAACTTTTTCCGAAGCTAAAAGTTCTTGATCGAGTTTATTTTTTGTGGCTAATTCTTTGTGACAACGATACAAAACTGTGCTAACAGAGTTTATGCGTTTATTTAGCTCACATACTTTTTCCAAATCAACCGCTTTAAAGTTTTGACAGTCATCAATGATAATTAGTTGTTTTTTGGCAAACAAGGAATCTTGTTGAACTAAGTTAAAAATCGGACGAAAGTCGTCTTTACTATCAAATTTATAGATATTTTTTCCTTCCGGATCGTGTTTCTTTTTAAATTGATCAACAATTTCTTTGTAAGTCTGTATGATTCGAAAAGAGTCGTTGCCGTGGATTAAAATTCTCATGCGCTTATGTTACCGTAGGATTAACATAATAGTCAAAACTAAGCTTAAAAGTTGTATAATAAGCCCGGTTTTTAAGCTAACAACGGTTTTGCTTAGCTGGTGAAAGTAGGCGTGTAACTTGTTAAGAGGTGAGAGGATTTTTTTGTAAGGAATAAATTCAGACGTTCCCCAAAGTATATCTGGCACGGTGGCGCCGATAGAACTAAATATTATCGGATTGGTTATTTCTATTTGCTTGTTTAAGAAAATAAACATAATTATAAC
>CAZAXS010000010.1:0-13008 GCA_964489205.1 uncultured Gammaproteobacteria bacterium | reverse complement strand
AAGCACAACAAATTTTAGCTCAAGCTAAAGAAAAACAACAAGAAATTCTTTTAGCCGCCAAAGATAAGGCTTTAAAAACTATTGACGAAGCAAAAAAAGAAGAAGAGTTGAGAAGAAAAGAAATTGCTCGTTTACAAGAACGTTTAGAAAAAAGAGAAGAGGTTTTTGATAAGAAGATATTGGAACTGGAGAATCGTCAAGAAGAGTTGAATAAAAAAGGCGTACAACTTGATGAAGCTAAACAAGAATTAGTTAATATTCGTAGTCAACAACTGGAAAAATTAGAGAAAATTGCTCAACTTTCGCAAGATGATGCAAAAAAAATATTACTAGAAAACGTTGAGCGTCGCTCCCAAGAAGATTTGCTTTCAAGAGAGAAAAAACTTAGACAAGTAACAACGGAGGAGTTAGAACAAAAAGCCAATCAAATTTTGGCAGATGTTATCCAACGTTGCGCTTCAAGTCATGCTTCGGAAACGACTACTACAACTGTTACTCTGCCCAATGAAGAAATGAAAGGTAGAATTATTGGCCGTGAGGGTCGCAATATTCGTTCAATTGAGCAATTAACAGGAGTTGAAATAATTGTTGATGAAACGCCAGATACAATCTTAGTTTCCGGTTTTTCACCAATTAGACGTCACTTAGCTAAAAGGGTATTAGACAAGTTGTTGTCTGACGGCAGAATCCATCCAGGAAGAATTGAAGAGGTGGTTATGCAGGCGAAAAAAGAAATGGCTCTTGATATAAAAAAAGCGGGTGAAGAGGCGATGTCATCTGTCGGTGTGGTTGGTGTTGATCCAAAGTTAGTTCAAATTCTTGGTCGTTTGAAATACCGAACTAGTTATGGTCAGAATCAATTACAACACGCAATCGAGGTAACTAATATCGCTAGACTTTTGGCTGAAGAATTAAAGGCCGATATGAACATTGTTAAGCGAGGTGCTTTATTCCATGATATTGGTAAGGCGGTTGATCATGAAATTCAAGGACCGCACACACAAATTGGTTATGATATTTTGAAAAAATTTGGCGAACCAGAAGAAATTGCTTATATTTGTATTGGTCATCATGAAGACGAGCCAAGAAGTCTAGAAGCGATTATAGTAAAAACTGCCGACGCTATTTCTGGTGCACGTCCTGGCGCTCGTAAAGATTCCTACGAAAATTACTTACAAAGATTAACTGAACTAGAAGCGGTAGCGACAACCTTTGAAAGCGTTGACAAGTGTTACGCTATTCAAGCGGGTAGAGAAATAAGAATATTTGTTAAGCCAGAAGATGTTGATGATTATCGTGCAACAAAATTAGCACGAGACATTGCTGATAAGATTGAGAAGGAATTAAAATATCCAGGTGAAATAAAAGTTACGGTTATTAGAGAAAAGCGAGTAATTGAATACGCTAGATAGTTTTATGAAAATACTTTTCTTTGGTGATGTTGTTGGTCGGGTTGGACGCAAAGGTCTGGTTTCGGCCTTGCCTAAACTTAAAGAACAGTACAAGCCAGATTTGGTTTTGGCTAATGTTGAAAATATTGCCCATGGAACGGGTTTAACTGAAAGAACGGTGGCTGAGATTTTTCGGGCTGGCGTAGCTGGTTGTACCACTGGTAATCATGCTTGGCGTAAAGAGTCAGCAGAGCTTATCGGAAAAAATATTGGACTACCCATTGCTACGCCAGCTAATGATCTACGAACGGTAAAAGATAAAAGATGGCAAGTTGTTAAAAATGGTGAAAAAACTTTGGTCTTAATAAACCTTTTAGGTCAAACATTTATTAATGATCCTGATTTACTCTCACCATTTACAACTTTTGATGAAATATATAATGAATTAGTCGCGAAAAAACTGAATGATTATGTGTTGGTCGATTTTCATGCTGAGGCAACCTCGGAAAAAATTGCTTTTGGTTGGTACGTTGATGGTCGGGCGACGGTTGTTGTTGGCACGCATACCCACGTTCAAACCAATGATAATCGTATACTAAGTAATGGTACGGCATATATAACTGATATTGGTATGTGTGGTCCAGCAGACACCGTTTTGGGCGTAGATAAAGAGGTGATAATAAAAAAGTTTTTAGCCAATAATTCCATTAATTTTGTTATTCCTGATGACGGTCCAGCGGATGTTTCGGCAGTTTATGTAGAAATTGACGATTTAACAAAAAAAGCATTAAAGATTGAAAAAATTTATTTAACTGGTACAATTAAGTGAGTATGAATAAGGCAACCTTAGCTGATAAAATCGCCTCCCGGCTTAATATATCGAAACAAGTAGCCATTGAGGTACTTGAATCTTTTGAGTCGGTAGTAATTGAGGCGTTAAAAAATGGCGAAGAAGTTACTTTAAGTGGTTTTGGAAGTTTTGTCGCTCGACATCGTTCGGCGCGAATGGGTGTTAACCCTTTGAATCCGGCTGAAAGAATTAAAATGCCGGAAACCAGAGTGGCTAAATTTAAAGCTGGCAAAACTCTAAAAGATTCTTTAAAGTTACCACGTTAATTAAAGTATTTGTCGGTATTGTAACGCTTCTGCTAGGTGCTCTGTTTTTATGTGCTCACAATTATCCAGGTCAGCGATTGAGCGGGAGATTTTGAGTATACGATAATAACTGCGGGCTGATAAATTTAACTTGTTTATTGATTTTTCGATTAAAATTTTACTTTCTTGATTTAGCGAACAAACAATTTCCGTTTCTTTATTCGATAGTTGGCTATTGTAATTTGTCGATAGCTTATATTGAATTTTTCTTTGTTTTTGAACTAAACGAGCTGAGTTTATTTTTTTAACTATATCTTGATATTCTTTAATCATCTCATCATTGGAAACTTTTTCAATCAACTGTTTTGTTTTTGGGCGCGATACCCAGATATGCATGTCAATTCTATCAAGAAGTGGTCCGGAAAATTTTTTCTTATAGCGATTAATCATTAATGTTGAACAAGTACAATTAGTTTCTTTGTCGCCGGCGTATCCGCAAGGACAGGGGTTAGCGGCAGCGATTAGAGAAAAACGAGCCGGGTAGGTTACCGTTAACGAAGCTCGAGCGATTGTTACTTGACCATCTTCTAGTGGTTGTCTGAGAGCTTCTAGGGTGGCTTGAGAAAACTCAGGCAGTTCATCGAGGAATAATATGCCTCTGTGCGCTAAAGTAACTTCTCCTGGTCGTGGATAGCTACCACCCCCAATAATTGATACATTAGAGCACTGGTGATGCGGATTTCTAAACGGACAGGTTGTTACCAGTGGTTGATCTGCTTGTAACAAGCCGGCTAAGCTATAAATTGTTGAAACCTCCAGGGCTTCTTGTTGGCTTAACTGAGGGTATAAACCAATAGCGTATTTAGCCAACATAGTTTTGCCACTACCCGGTGGACCTATAAATAAAATATTATGCTGACCAGTAGCGGCGATTTGCAAAGCGCGCTTTGCGTGTTCTTGGCCTTTGATTAATAGAGGCACGTGATTAATAGTATTGTAATCGGTTTCACTAAAACCTTGACTATACACAATGTCTTTTTCTTGTGGTTGGTTTAGCCAGTCAATAAGTGCCTTTAAATTTTCTACTGGTAAAAGTTTTAAGCCGGAAATTAAATTTGCTTCAGATAAATTTTCTTTAGGTATAATAATTACGGGTTGATTCTTGTTATTTATTCCAGATAAACAAGCTAACAAGCCTTTGATTGGCAAGATCTTACCATCCAGATTAAGTTCACCTAAGAAGTAATAGTCGTTATTTAATAACGAGGCCTTAATTTGACTTTTAAAAGCTCCTAAAATAGAAATAGCAATTGGTAGGTCAAAAGCTGGCGATGATTTTTTGATATCAGCTGGCGATAAACTTATTAATAGTCTGGTTGTAGGAAAAGAATAACCAGAATTAATAATAGCAGCTCGAACACGTTCTTTTGATTCTTTAACGCTAGCTTCGGCTAAGCCAACTATTTGAACGTTTGCTAGTCCGTTCATAACGCTACTCTCAACGTTAATAACTAGACCATTTAAGCCAACGGTCATAAATGATTTTATTTTGCTTGTGTGTGAAGACATAAAAAACAGGATTTGCGCCCTGTTTAATATTTTAAGTATAAATAACCTAACTAACTTTTGTCAATTTTATAAGTATTATAAACGATCATTATTACCGAAAAAAATATAATAAGATCGGCTAAATTAATTATACTAATATTTAGAATATTTAAATAATCAACAACACCGCCGTGGATAAAGCGGTCAAAAAGATTACTAAGACCGGCGCCAATTATGGCCAGATAGTAATAATTATTTTCGGAAATTAAAGAGTGTCTAAAGAGAAAAACAACTAATATTAAGCCTAGTAGACTAACAATTATTGATAAAATGTTATTTAGCGGTAAGCTTAGCGAAAAAAGATTATTATAAACTGGTGCCTGAATTTTTACAAAATATAAATTTAATTTGTAAATATCGTTTAAAAAAAACTTTACTAATTGATCGCTAAGAAAAATTAGTAAAGTAAAAAGAAATTTTTTTGTATAAAACATTTTAGTTGTAGGTGTTTTTTGTGGCTGTTGGCATAACCACCAATCTTTCGGCTTCAATCCAGTCGCCAGTTTTTTCATCAATACCATAGGTGCCATTGTCTATTTTTAGTAAGGCCTTATCAATCATTTCCACGGTTGTCTCTAAAGTTTCCTCCATGGAAAGATTTCCGGCGTAATCCGCGACTTCGGTGGCATTGTCATCTTCTTTTGTACCGTACTCAGGAAAATTTGCATCATAATCGTTGTCAACATCATTGCCTTTATGGCCAATGGCTTGAAGTTGTTCCAGAATAAGTTTTTTTCTGTTTAATAGATCTTGTTTTCTTGCTTCAATAAAATCTTTAGAATATGGACAATTTTTGTTCATATGTGTTTTTTGGCTATAAGCCATGTTATATTTAACACCCTAATAATAAGCAAAAACTGGCGTTTTGGCAATAAAAAGAGGCGCTGTTAGCGCCCCTTTTTATTAATTTTAATAATTGGGGTAACAGCGCCTGAAATCCTAAAATTTCCTTTCTTTTCGCTTCGTCTTTCTGGCGAAGAAAAAATGAAAGAAAGACATCTTGGGACTTATGGCGAGTTTTCTGACTAAACTCAATATTATATCGTCTACTGGTTCGTGGCATAATTAATTTATTTCGATTAATTTGCCTTATTTACATGTTTGCTGTTTGATATTTGATAGTTTTAAAAAGGTGCGATTTTTCTTAAAGCGCGTCAGTTGCACTTTAATTAAGCGATCAAGTAAACGATAAGGACAAAGACTCTTAGCCTCTAAAAGTGTTTGTCCTTGCAAGTTGTTAAACATCAACTTATATATCTATTATAGCATACTTTTCGACCTATTTCAATACCAATATATTACCTTATTTTAGCCATTATATTAAAATGAAAATTAATAAAATATAATTTTTGAACAAATAATGTATTCGAGTTATAAACAAGTTATTAACATTGCTAGTTGAAGATGCAAAATACAGCGTTTTTGTAGGCATTTTCGCTATAATACAAAATTTTATCGTTTATTTTTTGTGTAACTGCAGTTTGAAGACCGTTAACTTGGCAATCTTGAGGGAAATAGCCATTTTTTAAGATCACGTCTTCTACCAAGGTTTTTGTGCCGGCGATTTGTATATTATCATTTGAAGCGATTGCGATACTTGTGTCAGGGTTGGTTTTTAATTTCCAATGAATGTTCTGAGGTGGAGCATCTTTCCAATTTAACGATTTTACATCTTTAATTTTTAACTCTTTAGCATATGAACCGTCCGGTAAAGACGTTTCAACGGTTTTTATATCGTAAATGTTTGCAAATAATGCGGTTAATTTTTCAATTTGTTGTGGTTGATCGCTGACAATGGCTATTAACCAGTCATTGTCTTTTTTGGCGTAAAGTATGGGTTGCTCGGCTTCTAGATATTTATTTAGTAGTTCGCCGTTGGTGATGGCGGATAATTTTTCTATTGTTGAGGTTGAATTGTTAGCTAAATAGCCGGAAGAAATATTTTTAGGAAAAAGGTTAATCAATAGTTGTGTCGACGAATTATCGTTAGTATTTTGCTGATCGAGGTTAAAAAATTGAATTTTTGTTCGGTGACTACTTTGTTGAATGCTGGCCGAAAAGCTTGAATTTTCTTTTTCTAACGGTTGCAAGGTGTTTTTTAAATTAGCTAAAGGCGACGATAGAGTTTCAGCTTTAAAAAGATTATTTAATACGTTAATTCGTATTAAATCGTTAAAGGAAATTAAAAAAGAATCTTTATTGTCAGTTTTTTTGTCAATTTTTGTTAGCAATTCTTGATTATTAGAATAGACAATTAAATTATCAATCGTTTTGCTGTTAGAAAATAATGGCAAAAGTTTAACTTTTTCAATAAATTTATTGTCGATTTCGGTAACCAAAAATAATTGCCCCTCAGCTGTAAAAGCAATCATTGAGTGACCGGTTGAACCCATTAAATCTTTCATTTCAACGTCTTTTAATTGATTGTCCGTTAGAAAAGCTAGACCAGATTGAAGGTTGTTATTTATTGTTTCAAAGTCATTAACCGGTTTTTTACTTTTTATTGAAGCTAATAATGGGGAAAAAAGTTCGATTTGCAAAACAGTATTTTCTGATGCAATTTTGTCATAACTAATTAGAGGGTTAGTTAAATTGCTAATAGCGAAAAATAAACCAGTGGTAGCGAGTAGGCTAATGACAATAGTAACGCCAATGGCGGCAAAACGATTTTTTAGGCTAATTTTAAACATGAATATATTATAACCGATAAAATAAAAACGCGCTTGTTAAGCGCGTTTTTATTAAAAATGATTTTTTTAAAAAGGAAGACTTTTGTGGTTGTGATCGTTTCTTTTATTACCAGAAAATGGAGAATTATTACGGAAGTTTGGTTTTGGATGAGATGGAGGTCTTTCGCTGTAACCCTCAGGTTTTTCTAATAATTCTTTTCGTGACAAAGAAATTCTGTTTTTTTCTTTATCTATTTCAATAACTTTAACTTTAACCATATCACCAATATTAACAACGTCAGTAACCTTAGCAACGCGACGCCATTCTAAGTTGGAAATATGAACCATGCCGTCAATGTGAGGTGTTAGTTGGATGATGGCACCGATTTCTTCACCACCGTCTTTTCCTTTGATGATTTGAATGACCGGGCCTTCATATATTTCACCTACTTCAATTTCTTTAACAATACTTTCAATTGTAGCTTTGGCTTTATCGGCACCTTCAGCGGAAGTTGAGGTAATAAAGACCGTGCCATCTTGTTCAATGTCAATTTGTACGCCACAATCATCAATAATTTTATTAATGACTTTACCGCCGCTACCAATAACATCTCTAATTTTATCTGGATCGATGTGCATGGTAATAATTCGTGGAGCGTATTCTGATAACTCGGTTCGAGGTGCGCTAATAGCTTGACTCATTACATTAAGAATTTCAGTTCTAGCTTCGCGGGCGCGGAGTAAAGCGACGCGACAAACTTCTAAGGAAATACCTCCTAGTTTAATATCAAGTTGGATAGCGGTAACACCGGCGGTTGTACCAGCCACTTTAAAATCCATATCGAACGAATGATCTTCGAGGCCCTGAATATCTGTTAAAAGAACATATTTGCTTTTATCATTTTCATCGCTAACTAAACCAATGGAAATACCGGCCACCGGAGCGATAATAGGAACGCCAGCATCCATTAAGGCAAGAGTTGAGCCACAGATTGATGCTTGAGATGATGAACCGTTTGAACCTAGAACTTCAGACACAACACGAATGGTATAAGGAAAATCCGTTTCACTAGGAATGACAGGGACTAAAGCTTTTTCAGCGAGGGCGCCATGACCGATATCACGTCGAGAAGGTCCGCGTGATGGTTTAACTTCGCCAACGGAAAAGCCAGGGAAATTGTAGTGGTGCATGTAGCGTTTTTTACCTTCTTCTTCCATGCCATCTAACTCTTGTTTATCACCAGGCGCACCCAAGGTAACGATTGATAGTACCTGCGTTTCACCTCGGCTAAATAGGGCCGAACCATGAACTCTGGGTAACAAACCTACTTCGGCTGATAAGTAGCGGATATCGTTGACACCACGTCCATCAGGACGTTGGCCTTTTTCCAAAACTAGTTTTCTAGCGTGAGCAGATAAATATTCATCAAGAAGTGACAGGGCTTTAGCGCGTACTTCTTTAGAAACTTCGTTATCGGCTTTTAACGTTTCATCGATTTTTTTAACTAATGCACTAATATTATTTTGTGTAGTTTGTTTATCAGGGCTAAAGACGTTGGCAATGTCATTAGCAAACAAGCTTTCCATTTTTTGGCGAGCTAATTTTTCATCTTCAACCGCTTCTTCTAGGTTAACCTCTTTTTCTAGGCCAATTTCTTTTTGAATATCAGCTATAAAAGCCGCGACTTTTCTTAAATGTTTATGACAAAATTCTAAAGCGTCAGCGATAACTTCTTCAGGAATTTGTTTAGCCGCAGTTTCAATCATAACAACATCTTCTTGGGTGCCAGCTAAGAATAAATCAAAGTCACTTTTTTCTCGGGCTTCATAAGTACCGTTTAAAACCCATTCGCCGTTAATACGGCCAACACGAATGGCGCTCATTGGACCATTCCAAGGGATGTCGGAAATACTTAGAGCACAAGAAGCTGCGATTAAAGAAGCGATGTCCGGATCATTAACTCCGTCAACGGCAAGAACAGTAATCATAACTTGAACGTCGCGACGCTCGGTGTCTTTGAATAATGGGCGAATGGAACGATCGATGATTCTAGCGGTTAAAACTGCTTCATCGGTGGCCTTGCCTTCACGTTTTATCCAGCGTGAACCTTTAATTTTACCAGCAGCATATAATTTTTCTTCGTAGTCTACGACTAATGGAAAAAAGTCTATGCCATCTCTTACTTCCTTTGAGCGCACAGCGGTTGCTAAAACAACTGTTTCCCCGTATTGAACGGTACAAGAACCGTTTGTTTGTTTGGCTAATTTGCCAATTTCAATTTTTAGTGGATGTCCGGCGTATTCGGTTTCAAAAACCTTAACATCACCAAAACGACTTAAAAGTGGTTGAGACATAATGTCAGTTTGTTGATTAACAACTGACAGACAAACGACAGGAAATAACTTTAATCGTTCCCGTTATTTAATGGGAAAAAGTTACGTTCTGCATGTTTGACTATCAGTTGGGGTTAATTAAATTAATATAAAGAGCTTACTAATACATTTTATCACACCCCGCGTTAGACGCGGGGTGTGTGTAAATTTATTCTAATGTTTCTTCAACTTCTTCTAGTTCCTCGACAGTTGGTTCAGGAGTAATGTCGTTACGCTTTGGGATACGAATCTTTAAGCGCTTAACAATGTCATCGAAACTCTTTTCATTTTCTTTTTCAAGATAACGAAGAAGTTTTCGGCGTAAAGATACTTTACGAATTAATCCTCGGCGAGATGAGAAATCTTTTTTGTGAGATTTCAAGTGTTCAGTCAACTCGCGAATTTCCTCGGTCAAGATAGCGATTTGAATTTCTGGCGAACCAGTATCATTGGCATGAGTCTTGAATTTGGTAATAATAGACTGCTTCTTTTTTTTGTCCAACATATTGTTGATTTGGCTTGTCCTAGATAAACTATCTATCAATATAAATTAATGATAATTCGGTCTATCCACGGCAAGTTATTAATAGTAAAAGCAACGTGATTCTAAGGTTTTTTGCTGTTTTTGTCAACCCTAAGTTAGGGTCTGTATGGGTGATTGGTTTGGAGTTGAATTAACTTTAACTCTTAGAAACTTGTTGAGAATATTTGGATGGAGAAAATCGATTTACTAATAATGGTTTTGCGACGCATAGATTTAGATGTATAATATAGTCGCTTAAATATGCCAACAGAAAATCAAGCCAATAAACTTCTCACTGAATATCTAGAATATTTGGAGATCGAAAAAAATCGTTCACCATTAACGATTAGAAACTATCATTTTTATTTAAAAAGATTTTTAGATTTTGCCAAAATTAATAAACTAGATCAAATAACTTATGAAGTGGTTAGGCAGTTTAGGTTGTACTTAAATCGCTTGATTGTTAATGGTAAGCCGTTAACAAAGTCAACTCAGAATTATCATAGTATTGCCATTAGAAATTTTCTTAAATATTTAGCTCGTCATGATGTAAAAACCATGGCGCCTGAAAAAATAGAACTAGCTAAAGCGGGTCAAAGAGTGGTGGAGTTTTTAGATGGTAGCGACTTAAGTCGTTTACTGGAAGCGCCGTTAAAATCTAAGAATCCAGAAGTTGTTAGATTGCGAGACAAAGCCATACTTGAGCTTTTGTTTTCAACTGGTTTGCGTGTTTCGGAGTTGGTTAATTTAAATCGTGATTCGCTTAATTTAGATAAAGACGAGTTTACAATTATTGGTAAAGGGAATAAGCCAAGAGTCGTGTTTATGTCCGATACAGCTCGTTATTGGTTAAAAGAGTATTTAAACAAAAGGCAAGACGCGAGCATGGATTTATTTATTGCTCACGATCGGGCAAGTAAAGGAAGAAAAGATGAAAAAGGTTTAACAGCGCGTTCAGTTGAAAGATTGGTTAATAAATATCGACGGCAGGCAGGAATAACAAAGAGAGTTACGCCACACACTATGCGCCATTCGTTTGCTACCGATTTGTTGTCAAACGGAGCTGATATTCGTTCGGTGCAATCAATGTTGGGCCACTCTTCTATTACCACCACTCAGATATATACTCACGTAACCAATCAGCAATTGCGTCAGATCCATAAACAATTTCATGGTAAAAAATCAAATAAATAATAGAAATTTAATATGTCTGAAAGATTTAATTCTAATTGCGAAAATTTAAACTGTTCAAATTGTGGACAGGCAAAAATTTTGCGTAACGGTTTATGTTCCAAGTGCTTAGTTGAAGAGGAGTATTCTGATTGGGAAAATAAACTCGGACAACCAAGAAAGGGCACTTCGGGAACAAAAATGATAGTTCATAGTTCGGATTTGAAAAAAGTTTCAACCAGAGGTCAGTTAAAGATCGCCAAAGTTAAGCCAGTAAAAATAAAAATAGATTTTAAGAAGAAATAAGCATTGACTAAAAAGATTAAATCTGTCATTTTAATGTAGTTATTTTTAAAGATAAATATGTGCCCGTAGTTTTCGCTAGAGGCGGATCAACCTCTGGTTTACAGTAGTAATCGAGTGTTATTTAAAAATAAATATTAAATATGTGCCCGTAGTTCAACGGATAGAATAGGAGCCTTCTAAGCTCTAGACGATGGTTCGATTCCATCCGGGCACACCATGTTTAGTACAGTTTCCGTCAGAGACGGATCAATCTATGATTGACAACGGATACCTGCCTGCCGGCAGGCAGGGAGTAGGAGTCTTCCCCGCCCGAACGACTGTATCGTTCAGTCGGGCAGGTAAGCTCTAGACGATGGTTCTCTCGTATTAAGATTCCGGGACATCCGGGCACACCAGTCTACGCTAAAGCTTCGGATTGGTGCGTCCATAAATAGACAAAAAAAGATAATTATATTATTATCTGATACGCAAAGTTTACACATGGTGGCTATGGTTTAACGGTAGAACGGCGGGTTGTGGTCCCGCTAGCCTGGGTTCAACTCCCAGTAGCCACCCCAACGAGTCAAACTCGTTTCTAACAAGTTTAACTTGTTAGTATAAGAAATAGGTTTGACTCGGCCGCCAAGTCTGACTTGGCGGATAGTTATAACAAAACACGGGGCATAAATATATTTTATGTCATTAGAAAATTATTTCGTATATGTATTACTTTCCCTTAAGGACGGTAAATTTTATGTTGGTTATTCTATGCACTTAAGTCAAAGAATAAAGCAACATTCACGTGGTGAAGTAATTTCTACTCGCAGTCGTCGACCTCTAAAGATAATTCATTATGAGTGGTTTGGAAATGAACGTGACGCTAAGAGTAGAGAAAGATTTCTGAAAAGTGGTTTTGGTAGAGAACAGTTAAAAGCGTCTTTAAAAAATACATTAGCAGTTAATAAAATTTAGAAGATTTCATACTGCCGTGGACGAGACGAGTGAGTCTACGAACGAGGCCAGACAAACTCCCAGTAGCCACCCCATCGAGCCAAACTCGATGAGTTAGAGATGTTTTAATTTTTAATAACAATATTCTTAAATATTTGAGCCAATTCAACGTAATGTTTTTTGTTTTTAAGTTCCACGATGTCGCCATTAATTATTTTTAATATTATACTTTTTATTTCTGGTGAAAAACCGATTAATAGCTCAGAAAGATCATTAAAAGAACAATTAAATTCATTATTACACGCAGCTTCTAATTCTTGCCTGGAGTTTTCCTCGCCAAAATATGCTTTATATAAAATATGTTTGTCGATTCCTAACTTTTTAATAAACTCAACGGTTAACCAATAAAAACCATCAACATAAAGATCTTCTCCGTCTGTAGGACGATGATTGAAATTGCCAATTATTTCTTTTTCAATCATTAAAGTGCAACCCTCATTAAGCCAGTAATTGTTTTTATTTTTTTTAAAATCAATAAAACCAACTTGTTGCCCATTCATAAGCGATGCGGCGTGGACGTATTCGTGAACCAATGTTTCTTGTGGATGAGAAGCTTCTATATAAATAGTATTTGTTTTGTGGTCAAACATTGAATCGGCATAAATCTTTTCGCCTTTTATATTTAAAAACTCATTTAAAGCTTTGCTAGTTGAAATCACCTTAACATTGTCTATGGACTGACCGAATAAAATATTATTTTTACGACTCCACTCAATTAGATTTCTATAATAATCATTTTGTTTTTCTTTTAGTTTTTGGCTTTTACTTATGTATAAATTAACTTCATTTTCAAAGAGTGCTTTTATGTTGGTGTTTGTTTTTAAATCAATTTTAAAATAAATTCTTAAATACTCTTCCTGTTCTTTTGGGTTAAGAGATAAAA
>CAZAXS010000009.1:0-13786 GCA_964489205.1 uncultured Gammaproteobacteria bacterium | reverse complement strand
GATGGCGGAGAGGGAGGGATTCGAACCCTCGGCCCCTTGCGGGGCACGGCTTTTCGAGAGCCGCACATTCGACCACTCTGACACCTCTCCAAGTGTAATTATTTAACTATTTGTCATTTTTTATTATGACTATTCCGGCAATAATAAACCAAAATAACAAAGCAAGATCATTTTTAAAATATGGTACATCCACTAGTCCATGAACTAGGAGTGTTATCATAGCTAATGCTATGCTTAGAGTCAAAATTTTATTTCTAGAATAAGTTTCGATAAATAATTTAAAAAATGCTAATATTAGCCATAAAAAGCCAATTAAGCCAATTAAGCCAATTTCGGTCCAAAAATTAAGAAATATATTATGAGGATATAAGAATATTTCTATGTGTTTGTTAATGTGGAATGGTTTTACTGCTGATTTATAGTTGTTTAAACCACCGCCTAGTACGGGTGATTGTTTTAATACTTCCCACGTTTCTCGCCATTGTTGAGCTCTGATTTGCCATGAACTTGGATTCATTGGTAGGCGAATTTCATGAGTTGAAATAAAAACTTTTTCAATCCGAGTTTTTATTGGGGTGAATGGAATAGATAAAGAAAATGCCAAAATAAATAATAACGAAATTAAGCGAGTTTTTTTATAATAAACTAGAAAAATTATTGTTGAAGTTGCTAAAGCAACAACAGCGCCAAACGACTTAACCCAAAAAATAGTCGCCAAAGAAAAAATAACAACTAAGATGTAATAGCCAGCTAAAACTTTCCTTTTTTCTTTAAAGAGACTAACAAGTTGTCCAATAAAAATTGGAATTAATGGCGCAATTAATAAACTATTTGCGTTTGGATAAGAAAACAAACCAACGCTTCGACGGCTAATTTCTTGAGCCCAAAAAGGATTTAAAATTAATTCACCGGAGAAATATTGGTAACCAGCAACGAAGCCATTAATAATTGCTAATGCGCCAAGCGCCAAGACGGCTTGCTGATATTTCTTTTGTGACAAAAGATAAATACAAATAATAAAGAAAATAATGGCTTCAAAAAAATACGCTTTCCAAATGCCTAGAGCAGAAACAAAGTCACGACCAACATAAACGCTTAGCCAGCTGGTAATTAAAATGACTATTGTTGGGTAAGCAATTGTTTTTGGAATTGGGTTTTCCACCTTGTTTTTAAATGAGTTAATAAGTTTTTGCCAGGAAAAATTAAAATTTTTTATATAAGGAAAGATCCAGACAATAAATAAGATAACAATCATTCCTTCAAGCAAGGTGGTTGGTAAACCAAAGACATTTAACCTTATTTGGTATGTTGGTAAAAGGGCTAAAATTAAATACAAACCTCGTTCCGGATGATTACGAATCAAAAAGGTAAATAAAATTAGAAAAGAAAAAAATAAAAGAACCAGCATACTAATTGTTATTTTTTAGTTTAAGAAACATTTTTATATCGTTAATTGTTATTGATTTTAGCAACACCAATGAGGCTAAATAGAACAAAGAACTAAATGATAGTTGTAAGATGACATTCATGTTTTGGCTTAAACTTAATAGTGTCAACATAATAAGGCCGGAAAAAATGATTTTTACAAGTGGGACTATTTTTATATTTAGTTGAGCGCTTTTTTTGGTAATTATATAGCCAGAAACAGCAATAAAAATCTCTATTATTGCTGTTATCCAAGCAGCGGCAACATAACTGTAAATTGGAATTAACCAAAGGTACAGAATAATTGCACTTATTGAGGCGAAGGCGTAGTAGGGTAACATTGCCTTTTGTTTATCGATGGTTACTGCTAAATAGGTAAAAGCAGTACCAGCAAAAATAGCCATTGTCGCAATCATTAAAGGAAATAAAATCTTTCCACTGATAGCGTATTCTTGACCAGCGACTAAGCTCATAATTTTTTCACCAGCTACCAGGCTGGCCACTAACAATGGCATTGTTAGTATCAAAAAAAATTCACTGGTTTTTTGTGTTAAAATATTTAATTTAAAATAATCTTTATTAACCCAAGCAATCGCTGTTAAAGGCATAATTAAGCCCATAAACATGTGCGGGAAGGTGACGATAATTTCTAACAATTTATAAGGAGCGGTATATATAGCAACATCTACGGCTGGTTTTACTAATGATAATATAATACTGTCAGCGCGAAAATAAACTAGATTCAATAAAACACCAAGCGTTACTGGCCAAGTTTTTTTTAAAATTGATTTCCACTCTATAAGGTTTGCAGTGACTGATATTTTAAGTTGATGTTTAATTTTAACAAACAGCCAAATCATGCTAATACCGCTGGCAAATATACTAGCAATCGCTAACCATGGTAAAGCTAAATTTATTTTTAGAAAAAGATAAATAATAATTAACATTGCAACCTTGCCTACTGCTTCGGCAATCGCTACCAACTCCATTGATAATCTTTTTTGAAAAAAAGTAGTTAATAATTGAACGATACTAGAGAATAAAAAACCAAAGGCAAAAAGCAGTGAGGTTTGTTTAACTACCAGTGGATAGGGTAGTAAAAAAATAATAAGCGTTGATAATCCCAAAATAACAAAAGCTGAAAAGACTCTTAAACTAAGAAAGTTGTTAAATATCTTTTCTTCTTTTTCTGGTTGTGAACTAATTTCTCTTAGACAAACAACATAAAGTCCCAAATCGCATAAAACGGCTGCAAATTGGGTTAAAGAAAGTGCAGTACCATAATAACCAAACTCAGTTTGTGATAATTGTCTTGTTAGAAGTATTAAAGCAAAGCCACTAGCCAGTGTTCCAACTATTTTTCCCAAGATTTGCCAAATCGTATTGGAGGCTATTTTTGTTGCAGTAGACATGAGGGCAGTATAGCAAAACACTGGGAAAAGAAAAATCAAGGATAATAAAACTGTAAGGTTGCTAAATTTATAATATTTTGTTATTAATTAACTATTAACATAAACTAATCAAATTATGATTATCAAAAGGTTTTTTTCGGCCATTATCTTGGTCGCTATTTTTATTTTTAATTTACCACTTAGCGTTTTAGCAGAAACTATAAATTCTGAAAACGATAATCAATATATTGTTCCAGCGGTGATTAAAATAAAAACTTTTGTAAAAGATAGTTTTGGAGATATAAATTATTATTCATCAGGTTCTGGAATTATAATTAGTGCTGACGGTCTTGTTTTAACCAATCATCATGTTGTATATGAAAAACATGAGTTTGACGGTAGTAAGTTAGATTTGGGGTTGATTGGTTGTATGGTTATTGATGAAAATAAGGAGCCTGATTGCGATTATCCGCTTGGTCTAGTTGCTTCCGACGAAAAGCTGGATGTAGCCGTTCTGAAAATTGTCGGCAATAGAACGAATCTTCCCTTTTTGAATTTAAACAGAACTAAGACAGTTAATTCAGGTGATAAAGTTGTAGCGATTGGTTTTCCAGAGATTGGTGGTATTTCAGCTACTGTTTCAAGTGGAATAATTTCAGGTTTGATTGAAAAATACGGTCGCTCTTGGATAAAAACAGACGCAAACGTTTCTTTTGGTTCTTCTGGTGGAGCAATTCTTGATGAAGAAGGAGATGTTGTTGGCTTGACTACGGCATCAGCTGGAACAATGGGTTATGCGATTAATCTGACCTCCTTAGCTCAATGGTTAGATGAGAATAAATTGAAGCAACCTGTTGTTTCTGCTTTAAATGACCAAGCGCAAGATTTTTTGAAAATAAAAGAAACAATTAATAATGATAATACATTTAGATTTTCAAAGCCAATAATTTATGTGACAAAACCGTCAGATTGGCAGTTTTTTTACCAATCAGCGGGATTTATTTCAGCGGTCTCAGAATATGACGACGCTTATGTTAATATCAGTATTCGCCGAGTTGCTAGACCTTTAAGTGAAAAAGAAATAATTAACTATGTTAAGTTTTTAGATAAATCAGGGTGTTTTTCTCTTGGAGATATTGAGAAAGACGGAGTTTTAAAGATAGGAAATCGTATTGCAAGGGAGGTAGAGTGTTCGTTGTTGGGTAAAAATAAAGAAAGATATTTAGTAATGTCGGTTGCTAATTATTTAGTTATTATTCAAACAGATGCTGGTGAGGACGATGTGTATAAATCACAAGTAGAGGAAATTTTAAGCTCAATTGTTGTTGAGGGTGGGCAAAGGGGCGATGAACAGAAAAGCTATAAACATGAAAAACTGTTTAATGTAAAAGCTAACAGTGATTGGGCGGTTGCTGGTTATTCTTCAAAAGAAGAGCCTATAGAGATATTTTCTAAAAAGTATCAAAATGTTTTTGCTAAATTTACTATAAAAAAAGTAGATGATAAAAACATGACCAATAAAAAAATTCTTGAAAATGAATTAAAAATAATAAAAACAGCTAATGCAATGGCGAATTTACTCGACATTGATGTTAAAACATATAATTCTTACGCTGAATATAGTATAAGCAAAAAAATGCCAAAATTTGTTAAGTATGATTTTGAGCTTCAGGAAAATAAAAAGAATAAAGGTGGTCAATACGGTGTAACTTATATAATAAAAAAGGATAAGTATTTAATAGAATTTGATCTTTTGGTTTATAACAAAAATTCTCGAGAATTTCAAAAAATAAAAAAAGATTTTGAAAAATACCTAACTACGATTGAGTTGTAAAATATGTATAAAGAATCTGAATATTTTTGTTAAAACGAGAGTTTCTGCTGTTTTAAAATATGGATAATAAAAACACCCAACTGCTCGGGTGTTTTTATTTTAAATTTTAAGCTTTTGCTTTTTCAATTATCTCGTGTCTAATTTCTTTAGCAACCTTTGGATTGTCACGTAAGAATTGTTTTGCTGTTTCTCGACCAACGCCTAGTTTGGTGTCTTTAAAAGAGTAGCTATTGCCAGATTTTAGAACCACGTTTTGTAGGACGCCAGTGTCAATTAAATCACCAGCAATAGAAATGCCCTCATTGTACATAATATCAAACTCAGTTGCTTTAAATGGGGCGGCGACTTTGTTTTTTACAATTTTTACTTTAACGCGGTTACCAATAATGTCTTCTCCTTTTTTAATTTGAGCAGCGCGACGAATTTCAATTCTAACTGAGGAGTAAAATTTCAAAGCGTTGCCACCAGTGGTTGTTTCTGGATTGCCAAAAAAGACACCGATTTTCATGCGAATTTGGTTGATAAAAATAACAACTGTTTTCGTTTTGCTTACAATACCTGTTAATTTTCTTAAGGCCTGACTCATTAATCTGGCTTGTAGGCCCATGTGACTGTCTCCCATATCGCCTTCAATTTCAGCTTTTGGAACGAGGGCGGCGACAGAGTCAATAACAATAACATCAACTGAATTTGAACGAACTAAGGTTTCAGCAATTTCCAGTGCTTGTTCACCGTTATCTGGTTGTGAAATAAATAATTCATCTACGTTAACACCGATTTTTTTTGAATATTCTGGGTCGAGAGCGTGTTCGGCGTCAATAAAAGCAGCGGTACCGCCCAGTTTTTGAACTTCTGCGATTACGTGTTGAGCTAGCGTTGTTTTACCTGAGGCCTCTGGTCCAAATATTTCAATTATACGACCTCGAGGAAGTCCACCGACACCAAGAGCCATGTCGAGCGAGAGACAGCCAGTAGAAACCGCATCGACATCGGATTTTGTACTCTGACTAAAAGTCATAATAGCGCCATCGCCAAATTTTTGACGAATTTGTTCAATGGCCATTAAGGTGGCTTTTGATTTATCACCACTTTCTTTAGTGGTTGTTTGTTTAATTTTTGGCATATTTTATAGTTTTCCCTGTTTTAATTAATGAATTTAGTCCAATTTTGTTTTAAATTGAAACTATAATGAATAAATTACTATTCTAGTTAAAATTTTAACCTTAAAACAAAAATAAAACAAATATAATTTTACTCTTGATTTATAAGGGGTTGATTGTGACTGGTTTTTAAAATAGTTAGTTCTTTTTCGGCGGACTTACTATGTTCTCTTTTAGCGGTGATCAAAAATTTGTTTAATCCGTCCATTAGATTAACGGTTTGTGAAAAACTTCCGTCGTTATTAATAATAACAGATTGGTCATTGATGGTTAGATTGGAATTTTTTGCTACAAAACCTCTAATTTCTATAAACGCTTGATCGGTTGTTTGTTCGCTTTGAGGATATTCGATTTCTAATTTAGGAGGTCTGTAAATAGCTGTAACTTCCCAGCTAATATATGAAAGTAAGAAAATACTGATAGTGAGTATGATAACTTTTTTTATTGATTTTGGACTAAGCCATTCATAATTTATATCTTTTTTATTTGCCAAACGATCTGGTTCTAAAATTAATTTGTGAAACCCTTTTTCTTTGTTGTACATGTTAATTAAACTATCAGCTGATAAGCGATAGTAAGTGGCTAGATTTTTTATAAATTGTTTTGCGTATATCTGACCGGGTAATAGTTCGTACTTACCGTTCTCTAAATTTTTTAAATGGTTTAAAGAAACTTTGGCTTTTTCGGCAATTTCTTCTTGACTGAGGTTAAGTTTAATTCTTTCATCTCGTAAAATTTCGGCGACGGTTTTTGTACTTGGCAATCTTTTAGCGGTAAAAGCAACCATAGTTTTATAATGAAGATAAGTCTTTAGTGGTTTTATCAAAGTCTTCTTCGTTTATTTCTTCTTGGTTGTGTAGTGGTGCATTAGCTACTTCTTCCTCAGTTTCGTTCCATTCATTTACCAACACTTCTCGCGGTTTAGCGCCTTGAGCCGGACCGATTGTGCCTTCTTGTTCAAGTTTATCAATTAAAAAGGCGGCCCGAGAATAACCAATGCGTAGATGACGCTGTAAAAGAGTAACCGATGCTTTTTGTGCTCGGATAACAATAGCTCTGGATTCATCGAGTAATGGGTCGCCATCTTCCTCGTTAAAATTTCTGTTTCCACCGCCAACGCCTGCAACTTGTTGTTTTTCAACCACGTCCATATTGTATTCTGGTTCGCCTTGTTCACGTAAGAATTCAATAATTTTGTCTAATTCCTGATCGCTAACATAGGCACCCTGAATTCGAACTGGTTTACCAAGTTCGGCGGTTAAGAATAACATATCGCCACGTCCGAGTAATTTATCAGCCCCGGGCTCATCTAAAATTGTTCGTGAATCAATACTAGAAATAACCGATAAGGCGATACGAGCTGGTAAGTTAGCTTTAATAGTGCCGGTGATAATATTAACCGAAGGTCTTTGAGTGGCAAATATTAAGTGAATACCAACAGCTCGAGCAAGTTGAGCTAATCTTATAACTAAGGCTTCGACTTCTTTGCCGGCACTTACCATTAAGTCACCCATTTCATCGACGATTAAAACGATATAATGAAGTTTATTAACTAAAACGCTTTCGTTGTAAGCTGAAATATTTTTTTTACCAGCCGCTTCCAATAATTTATAACGTCGATCCATTTCCACGACTAACCATTTTAAGGCGTTAATAGTTTTTGGAACATCAGTAATTACCGGTGTTAATAGGTGAGGAATGTCATTATAAAGAGATAATTCTACTCTTTTAGGGTCAACTAAAATGAATTTACACGAGTCTGGTCCATGTGTGAAAAGTAAACTTAAAATAATATTATGAATACAGACCGACTTACCAGAACCGGTGGCACCAGCAACTAACATATGAGGCATGGTGGCTAAATCCGCAACCCATGGTTTTCCGGAAACATCTTTACCAAGAGCAAATTTTAATTTTCCACGATGGTTTTTAAAATTATCACTCTCAAGAATTTCTCTGAGTTTAACCATGGCAATTGATTGATTTGGAACTTCAACGCCAACAACTGATTTTCCTGGAATCGGAGCTTCAATACGAATAGGGTGAGCAGCTAAAGCCATAGCTAGATCATTGTGTAAGGCGGTGATTCGTGAAATTTTAATTCCTTCCGACGGTTTAAAAGTGAATTGTGTAATGGTTGGTCCAACATTAACTTCACCCATTTCTACCGGAATACCAAAGTTATCCAAGGTGCTTTTAATAATTAACATGCCTTGGTTTATGTCGCGACTAGCGGCTTTGGTTTTGTTAATTTCCAGCAAATCAAGGGGAATATTAATTTGTTGATTGGTTGTTTTAACGACTGGTTCAGTGTTATTGACAATCGGATTAACCTCAATTTTTTTAATTGGTGTAAGTACTTTGGTAACAAAATTTTCTGCCTGATTAGTGTTTTTTATTGAATCAGTTTGAGATGTTGATTCTGATGATTGACTATTCCATGGTTTACCGACAGCGATCGAATTGACTGGTTTTTGTTCAATTTTAGAAGCGTAATTAGCTGGGTTAAAAAATCTGAACAAATCAGAAAAACTCGTCTGAAAGAAAATAATTATTCCAATTATTATTAATGCGATAATAATAATACCGGTTGCCCAAAAGCCAACTAATTTAAAAAGTGGTATTTGTAAGGCAATGCCAAGAATGCCACCGCCGTCACTAATATCAACGTTAATATTTTTAGCGCCAGCCGCTAACCACTGAAAAAAAGCGCAGATAGCAATAGTTGTTAAACTAAAACCTAAAAATTTTGTTGACGACCAGCCGTTTTCTTTTTTAAGCATTAAGACAACGCTTAAACCGAGTAAAACAGGTACAGCATAAACTAGCCAACCGAAAATAATTCTTAAAAATCTAACCAAATAATTGCCAGCTGGACCAGCTAAATTAAATAATGCCAATAAACTAATTAGACACAAAACAGTTAAAATCACAACAAAAATAGCTTTTTTTGTGTCATTGGGTAAAGCGTTTTCATCGTGAACTTTAACCGGAATACTTCTTTCTTCTTTAGGTTTTCTTCCCATATAAATCACTGCTAATTATAGCAATTTTTTGTTTATTTAGTAATAGTTGTGTAAATTTGCCTTTAAAGATTAATCGTAGTATTTTAGAAGAATAAAAAATATTATGAAAAGTTTAGAAAATTTTTCTTCCAACGAAGAGTCGAGTCGTCTTAGTAAGGACGAAGTAGAGAAAATTATCAAAAAAATCAACCACCCAAGTTTATCTATTGGCAATAATGAGTATTTTATTATAACTTTTGAAGACAAAGAAACTTACGTACCAAAAAGGACTCATATTCCTGTTGTTCAAGAAGATGACAGCATAAAATACTATAAAATCGAAGAATATTTACGTGATTTGTTAGAAAAATAAAGCACCTCAAATTGAATTGAGGTGCAAAACATCATTTTGGTAAGACAGATGAGTGGTGGTGGATAATTTCCCATTCACCGACTTCATTTTTCTGCCAAACAAAAGAGAATCTGGCCTGAGCAATGGTTCGGTTGTTTTCTGGTCCTAATTTAAAATTATAATGGCCAGAATGTAAGAAAGAATTTTCGCTCAGTTTCTGAACACTTTCTTCAATGATTTCTCCAACAGGAGACTTTTGTAAAAAGTGTTCAAAATATTCTTCCGCTTCTTCGGAACCGTGCTTAAAAGTTCCGTTAAGCGTTGGTAAGAATGTGGCGTCAGCGCTATAAAGCTTAGCCACCTCTTTTGCTTGATTTGTTTGTAAAGCTTGATTCCACTTTACAAAGTTTGAAAGTGCAATTTTTTCGATGTCAATTTTCATTCATTCCTCATGGTGTTTGTGTTGTGTTTAGCTACGAGATATTAATTTATTTTTTTGTTAAAATCAAGTGCACAAAAAAACACCGCTGAGTTAAACTCAGCGGTGTTTTTTATCTAATTTTAGGTTTTTAGTTATCTTCTTGATTAATTGGTTCTTCTTCTTCAACCTCTTCGACATAACCAAAGCCGGTGCCAGCAGGAATAAGTTTACCAATAATTACATTTTCTTTTAGACCTCTTAGGCTATCAACTTTACCGGTGATAGCGGCGTCAATTAATACTCTAGCTGTTTCTTGGAAGGAAGCAGCAGACAAGAAGCTGTCAGTTGTTAACGAAGCTTTGGTTATACCAAGTAACAAAGTATTACCAATTGCTAGTTTTGTTCCTTCGTTTTCAGCTTTAACATTTTCCTCCATATATTGGGAGCGAGTAACAATTTCTCCCGGAAGAAGAGCGGTGTTGCCAGCGTCTTCAATGTATAATCTTGAGAACATTTGCTTAACAATAATTTCAATATGTTTCATGTTAAGTTTTTGTCCCTGAGAGGAATAAATATATTGAATTTCTTTAATAATATATTTTTGAACAGCTAATTGACCTTTGTGATGATAAAGTTCTTGAAGATCAACGCTGCCTTCGGTTAATTGATCGCCTGGATTGACTAAGTCACCATTTTTTACCCAAAGAGAAAGACCAGCTGGGATAACAATTTCCTCAACAGCTTCGTTTGGATCGACAATTCTGATAACTTGATTGACTATTTCGGCGATACCGGAGTTTTCTGCCAAAATTACTTTGTCATTAGTTTTATTTTTCATTAAAACTTCACCAGCTTCAACTTTTTTGCCATTTTTTACAACTAGCTCATAGTCATCTGACAAGGCATGTCTTTCGTTAACTTTACCGCTGTACTTAATTTTTATAGTACGTTGGTTACGGCTAGTTGTGCCGGTGTTGTCGTCAATAACTATCTGACCACTTACTTCGGCTAAAATAGATTTACGTTTTGGTGGTCGACATTCAAACAATTCTTCAACTCGTGGTAAACCTTGGGTAATATCGCCACCAGCTACACCTCCAGTGTGGAAGGTTCTCATGGTTAACTGTGTACCAGGTTCACCAATTGATTGAGCGGCAATAACTCCAACGGCAACACCAAGGTTAACTGGTTTGTTGTAAGCCAAATCAAAGCCATAACACTTCTGACACACGCCTCTAATTGATTTACAACTCATGAGGGAGCGAATGTGAACATGATCAATACCAATTTTATCAAGCTGTTCAGCAACGTTAATTGGAATAATTTCACCAGCTTTAACTAGAACCTCTTTTGTTTCTGGATGAACAATATCTTTAATGGTGGTACGGCCAAAGGTTAGGTTAGCAAAAGTTTCACTCATTTTTTTAACATCCTCGGTGGTTAGCATTAAACCTTCTTTATCATGACAATCATTTTCGATTACCATAACGTCTTGGGAAACATCAACTAAACGACGGGTTAAGTAACCAGCGCTGGCAGTACGTAAAGCGGTATCAGACAAACCTTTACGTGTACCGTGAGTAGAAATAAAGAATTCCAAAACATCTAAACCTTCACGGAAGTTAGCTTTAATCGGTAATTCAATAATTTCACCGGCTGGGTTAATAACCAAACCTTTCATACCCATAATCTGAATCAACTGAGCCCAAGAACCACGAGCACCGGAAGTAATAATTGAATGGAGCGATGATTCTGGGTTAAAGACTTGTTGACTTTTTTGAGTAATTTCATTTTTGATATTTCCCCAAGTTTCAACAACTTTTACATAACGTTCACGATTGGTGAGTAAGCCTTGTTGATAGTGATCTTGAATTGCTTCAACTTCGTTTTCACCTTTTTTAACGATTTCATTTTTTTCTTCCAAAACTGGAATATCGCTAATGCCCCAAGACATGCCTGAAGAGGTGATGGTTTCGTAACCAAGTTTTTTCAACCGATCAAGGAACTTAACAGTAATAGGTCCGCCACAAACATTTAATACTTTAGCAACTAATGCTTTTAAGTTTTTTGAAGTCATGTCTTCGTTAACAAAACCAATTTCTTCAGGAATTATATCGTTGAAATATAAACGACCAATGGTGGTGTCAATAATTTTATCGTTTAACATTATTTTTATATAATCCTGAATCTTAACTTTTCCAAGTTCGTAGGCGTTTTTAGCTTCAGCTGTGTTAGAGAAAATTTTAACCGGTTCTGTCTGAGCTGGATTTTTGAAAGTTAAGTAGAAACAACCCCAAACGATATCTTGGTCTGGTGTAATAATTGGTTCGCCGGTAGCTGGTTTGAGTAGGTTTTTTGTGGCTAACATCAAATTAGCTGCCTCCTCTTTGGCTTTAATTGTGATTGGTACATGAACAGCCATTTGGTCACCGTCGAAGTCAGCGTTAAACGCACGACAAACGAGCGGATGAAGTTGAATGGCCTTGCCTTCAATCAACACCGGTTGAAAAGCTTGGATACCTAAACGGTGTAAAGTTGGAGCGCGATTGAGTAAAACGTACGATTGGTTAGTGATGTTTTCCAATATTTCCCAAACCTCAGCGTGATCTTGTTCGATATAACGATTAGCGCTACGAACATTATGAACTATTTCTTTAGATATTAATTGAGAAATAACAAAAGGTCGGAAAAGTTCCAAAGCCATGGTTTTTGGTAGACCACATTGATTCATGCTTAATTTTGGACCAATAACGATTACCGAACGACCAGAGTAATCAATACGTTTACCAAGTAAGTTGGCTCGGAAGCGACCTTGTTTACCTTTTAACATGTCGGCAATACTCTTCAATTGTCTTTTTTGACCGGTTGAAGCGGTAACGGTCTTGCCACGACGAGCCCCGTTATCTAGAAGAGCATCAATAGCTTCTTGCAACATACGTTTTTCGTTGCGTTGAATAACTTCAGGCGCACGCAATTCTTGTAAACGCTTTAAACGATTGTTGCGATTAATAACACGACGATATAAATCATTTAAATCAGAGGTAGCAAACCGTCCGCCTTCAAGTTGAACCATTGGACGTAGGTCTGGTGGGATTACTGGTAATTCGGTTAAGATCATCCATTCTGGACGAATACCAGTTTTAATCATTGATTGAACTAATTTTAATCTCTTTATTAATTTCTTTTGTTTTGAAGCTACAGCAGTTAGACATTCGTTTTCAAGAATATCAGATAAAGAATTAAGATCGATTTTTTCTAATAGTTTATGAATTGCTTCAGCACCGATGCCAGCTTCAAAAACATGACCATATTTTAATGACAAATCAACGTAAGCTGCTTCCGATAAGATTTTCATTGGTCTAATTTCTTTAAGCTCAGCTTTTGCTGTTTCGGCGGCATTATCTAAAATTTCAAATTTTTCTGCTTTCAATTTAATTAACGCTTCTTTTTCTTTGGCAAATTTTTCTTCAATACCAGTTTTATTTTTTTCTTCGGCCTCAGCAAGAGCGGTTAACATTTGTTGATTGATCTCGTTGCTTTTTTGTTCGAATTCTCTTTCGATCTGTTTGCGCTTATTTTTTAATTCAGTCTTTATTTGTTCTTGAGTTTGAGCGATCAAGTTTTGATCAACCTTAGTGATAACAAAAGAAGCAAAGTAAATAACCTTTTCCAGTTCTTGCATTGATAAATCAAGTATCAAACCGATTTTTGATGGTACGCCACGTAAGAACCAGATGTGTGAGACCGGAGCGGCTAAGCTAATATGACCAAAACGTTCACGACGAACAATAGCACGAGTCACTTCAACTCCACATTTATCACAAACAATACCTTTGTATCTTATTTTTTTGTACTTGCCACAATAACACTCCCAGTCTTTTGTTGGTCCAAAAATCTTTTCACAAAACAAGCCATCTTTTTCCGGTTTTTGAGTTCGGTAATTTATTGTTTCTGGTTTTGTAATTTCACCATGAGACCATTCTAATATGGTTTTAGGAGAGGCGAGAGTTAGTCTAATAGAGTTAAACTTTTTAACTACCGCTTCATCTCCGTTAGGTTTTACATTTGTAGGATTCATAATTTTTATATGATTTCTTTTTTATTAGTTATCGTTTTCATCTTGTTTTGCTGATGAACGACGAGAACGTTTTTTTGTTTGATCATCTTGTTTCTGCTTGTCGACCATTTCAAGCAGTTC
>CAZAXS010000008.1:0-13855 GCA_964489205.1 uncultured Gammaproteobacteria bacterium | reverse complement strand
ATTTAAGTAATGACCAATCAATTAATATTTATATAGAACGTTGGCAAATAGCTGGTCCGGGCTTTATTAATGCTTATGTCAATAACCACTGGTTAAAAACTATCAATGATTTAGTTTTAAATAATAATTTTGTTCCCGAAAAAATTGGTTCCAATAAAACAATAGTCTTGGAATATTATCAGCCAAACATTGCAAAGCCGCTACATGTTGGTCATATGCGTTCGGCTATTTTGGGTGATAGTATGCGCCGGATTCTGGAAAAACTTGATTATAAAATTATAAGTGATACCCATATGGGTGACTGGGGTACGCAGTTTGGTTTGTTATTATACGGATTTAAGCAATGGGGTGATAAAGACTATATTGAACAAGATGCGATTCCGCGATTATTGGAGCTATACACCAAAGTTAACGCCCTAGCCAAAGAAAACCCCGAAATTAGAGAGTTGGGAAAAAAAGAATTTGTTCAGTTGGAAAAAAAAGATCCGGAAAATATAAAAATCTGGCAATGGATGGTTGAAGTTAGTTTGGAAGAGTTCATGAAAGCTTATGAATTATTGAACTTAAAGCAACACGACGTCCATTTACCTGAGAGTTTTTATGAAGATAAAATGTCGGCTGTTGTTGCTGATCTGGAAAAAAAGAATTTAATTTCAATCGGAGAAACCGGTAAAAAGTTTGTCGATTTAGAGGCGGAAAAACTTGGCCGTTGTATAATTATTAAATCTGATGGTGGTACAACTTATCATTTGCGTGATTTAGCCACTTATATTTATAGAAAAAACAATTTTAATTTTTTCAAAAATATCTATTTTGTTGATAGCCGGCAAGAACATCATTTCAAGCAACTTTTTGCTGTCCTAGATAAAATGGGTTATTCCGCTAGTCATGATAGCTATTTAGCTAAATTCGGATTTATGACGTTGGCGGGTAATACTTTATCAACAAGGTCTGGAGATATTCTAAAGCTTTCAGATATGGTTTTAGAAGTAAAAAATAAAGCCCGAGAGGTGTTAGCTCAAAAAGGTAGGGGCGAAGTACAAGAAGAGACGGTTAAAGCGGTAGCATTGTCGGCGATAAAATTTTTTGAATTTGCTCATGAACGAACTAGTGATATTGATTTCACTTGGGATAAGGTTTTAAGCTTTGAAGGTAAAACAGGCGTTTACATGCTTTATGGTTTAGCCAGACTAAGGTCAATCATAAGAAAAGCTCAAGCACAAAATATTAAACCAGTTTACACAGAGGCTGAGGCCGAGCTAGATATTACCCTTGGTCATTTAATTGGCGTGACCAATGATGAAATTATCAGAGCTGGTAGTGAATTATCAACTCATATTATTGCTGATCATGCTTACAAGTTGGTCAGTGTGGTTAATAGTTGGTACGATCAATTCCCGATAATAAAAGAAGTTGATGCAAAAAAACAAGCGCATCGATTGGCGGTGATTGTCGCGGTTGAAAAAACAGTTGCAACCTTGTTAGATTTGATGGGCATTGAAACGGTGGAAGAGTTGTAAAAAATATTTATCGACCGATTTATTTTTAAAGTTGTGAACAAAAAGACTTTTTTACGATAGAAATAAATGGTATAATAATTGTGTTGTTTTATTATCAACCGAAAACAAACACAATGAAAAAAAATAACAGTCTCAAAAAAATTACAGAAAAAAAATTAAAAGACTCGAAAAACAGAGTTTCTTTAAGAGTTGTTAAAAAACCTAAAAAAGTAAAAACGTTTGATTTAGATGAGCTTATTAGTTTAACAGAAGCTTCGAAATTATGTAGTTATTCCCAAGAATATTTATCATTAATGGCGCGTAAGGGTAAAATTGATGCGGTAAAAACGGGCCGTAACTGGAAAATTTCTCGACGTGTTTTGTTTGCATATGTAGAGGAACATAATTTGGAAATGACTGGTAATAATCGAGGGCGTTTTTCAAAACGTGCTAATGATGTTGTGAAAATTTATAAACAAGAAAAGGTAGTTAATAAAGTCAGGCCTTTTAGTGACAAGATCAAAAATACCGATGTTAAATTATTTGATATAAGAAGCTTGGTGTCAGCACCAGTTTTAACTTTGGCGTTTTTATTTATTTTGGCTTTTATACCAGGTTCAACACAAATATTGAGAGGTGGATTAGGAGTTGTTAGTGATTTATTTCAAGCCACGGTTGTTAGAGGCGCGATTTTGTCTCGCGAAAGCTTAGTTGAAAGTAAAAAAATAGTAGTTGAAATGAGACGATATATTACCGGTGAGAGCAGACAAGAAAATAAAATTGCTTTTGGGTATTTATTGTTAACTTTTAAAAAACAAATAAGTGGCGCCGATGGTAATTTATTTGGTTGGCATAATAATTTTAATAATTACGTTATTAATAAAGTTGTTAATCCATACCTTGGTGATTTTCTGGAAGAAACAAAAATTTTTAGTTTAACTGAAATGCCTTTCAATCTATTAAAATGGAATCTTGATAATTATCCTCAAAAAATAGTTGCTGTTAAGGTGGTTAATCCAAAGATTGAGGAAAAGATCGCGTCTGCTTTTAATAGCCTATCTTCAGATCAGGTCTTACAACCACGGGTAGCCGGAGTTCAAGAATATGCTAGCGAGCAAAAACCTAGTCAAGATAATATAGTCATACGTCTTTTTGAATTCTTGGTAGGCATGTTTGAAACAAGTAACTAGATTTGTATTAACTTGTTGTTTTTGTTAAAATTGTCTTGTTAACAAATGTTTTTAATATACATATTATGAATGAATCTAAAAAAATGACATCTAGTGTTTCTGAAGAAGATTTCGGAATTAACGAAGATGTTAGCTTGTCTTCTGTGAAAAAGTCCGGCAGTGTTTTGGTTAAGCTTTCAGTTGTATTTTTGATAGTTATCGTTTTAGTTTTTGGTTTATTTTTGGTTTCCAAATATACAAGTTGGAATGTATTTGGTTTAACTAATACAGAAAAAATGAACGATAATTGGGATGCTGTGTTTTTAACTAATGGCCAGGTTTATTTTGGTCACATTGTTAAACAAACACGTGATATCATTGAGATGGAAAATATTTACTATTTGCAAGTTACAAGACAACTTCAACCAACTCCAAACAATCAGGCTAGTAATCAAGAGGAGCAACAACAACTTTCATTGGTTAAATTAGGCGATGAACTACATGGTCCAACTGATTACATGAATATAAATCGCTCTCAAGTATTGTTTACCGAAAAACTGAAGGACGATTCCAAGGTGGTTGATGCTATTAAGCGTTATATCGAAGACGAGGCTAATAATAAATAAAATATTAAATAAAAAACACCAAGTCAGACTTGGTGTTTTTTTGATTGACAAATTGCCTGTCAGTTATTATCCTGCCAGATAATTGTTCATTATATATAAATAGGAGGAAAATTGTATTACATTAAAATTGTTTTAAACAATGATGAAAAAAGTCTGATTATAGCCGAGGATTTTTTGCTAGCAAGAATAAAAAATATTTCACCAGCAATTATCAGGGTCTATTTTTTATTTAACGAAACCAGGGTTGATTCAAAAATAATTTCGTTGTTGTTTAGAATTAGATTATTAATCCTTGGATCGGGAGGGGATATGTACCTTTTGAAAAATATTTTTAGCGATTTTTGTAGTTTTAGTCCGTGGGTTCGCGATAATTTAGTTGAAGAAATTTTAAATGAAACCCTTGATATTTAAGGGTTTTTTATTTATACACAACCATAAACCATAAAGTAGCACTTTACACTTTATAATTATGGGTATATTATTATTTTGTAAGGTAGCTCGTGCCTTTATCTGGTGGTTGTTGCAATAACGAGCAAACACCAAAATAAACAAATAAAATAGTCTTATGTCGGAAAAATTGGTCAAAATCGGTGACCTGGCAAGGACCTTAAATATCTTACCTTCTACCATTCATTACTACACCCAACAGGGATTGTTAGCGTTTAATGCTACGACCCAAGGTGGTTATCGTTTGTATGATTTATCGGGCGCGACACGTCGGATAAAAACAATTCAACAGTTACAAACGAAAAAAAGATTAACTATAGAAGAAATTAAACGTGCTTTAAAGTAAGTTATGACAACATCAACTGGACGTCAGCAGAGAGGTTTAGGCAGTCAACGAACTGTATTGCCAAAAAAGAAAACTATTGGTTGGCCAAGATGTTATGCTTGTAGTCAAAAAAAACGTGGCTGGTGGGAAACAATAAGGCAATTATTGTTTTAGGAGATATGACCTGGATAATATTTGGACTTTTGTCAGCTTTGTTTGCTGGTGCGGTGGCGGTTTTAGGCAAACTTGGTTTACAGGGTTTGGATTCAACCTTGGCTACAACAATTCGATCGGTGATTATGGCCGGTTTTTTAATTGTGGTTTCTTTAATATCGGGCAAACTTCACGACCTAGGAGCTTTTACCGGTCGTCCGTTGTGGTACATAATCGCTTCAGGAATTGCCGGCGCCTTATCCTGGTTATTTTATTTTACTGCCCTAAAATTTGGCCCAGCAACAGCAGTGGCTGGTTTGGATAGATTAAGTATTGTTTTTGTTTTAATATTATCAGCACTTTTTTTGGGAGAAACGTGGTCGCTGAAAAATGTTTTAGCTGTTATTTTTATAGCCATTGGGGCGGTATTGTTGGTTATGAAATAGCGGATCTGGTGTTACTTGATTAAAAGCAAATAAATCAGTAGTATAGAGGAAGATATTTATATATTTTCTATACATTTTTATTATGTTTTCTTTTCCTGATTTAGAGCAAAAAGTTTTAAAGTTTTGGCAAGATAATGATGTTTTTCGAAAGTCCTTAGAAAAACCATCGCCAAAAGGTAATTTCACATTTTTTGAGGGACCACCAACAGCAAATGGTAGACCAGGTGTTCATCATGTTTTGGCCCGCGCTTTTAAAGACTTGATTCCTCGTTACAAAACCATGCAAGGTTATCATGTTGATCGTAAAGCCGGTTGGGATACACATGGACTCCCAGTTGAATTGCAAGTTGAAAAAGAATTAAAAATTTCTGGCAAGCCTGACATTGAAAAATATGGCATTGAAGCTTTTAATAAAAAATGTAAAGAAAGTGTTTGGCAGTTCAAGTCAGATTGGGAGAAGTTAACTGAACGGATTGGTTTTTGGGTGGACATGGAAAATCCATATGTAACCTATTCTTCCGACTACGTTGAGTCTTTGTGGTGGGTGTTTAAGAAGATCTATGACGCTGGTTATTTATACAAAGGTCATAAAGTAGTACCTCATTGTCCACGTTGCGGCACGGCCTTGTCGTCACACGAAGTGGCCCAAGGTTACAAGTTGGTAAAAGAAAATTCGGTTTACTTAAAATTTAAACTAGAACCAGGACAGACGGTGGCTGGAGTTGATACGACTAATAATGATGTTTATATTTTATCTTGGACAACGACGCCGTGGACGTTGCCGGGAAATGTTGCCTTGGCGGTAGGTGAAAAATTAAATTATGTTGTTGTTGATAATCAGTCTGAAAAATTAATTATTGTTGAGTCGTTAAAAGATAAAGTTTTACCTGGCCTAGCTATTAATAAAACAATCGTCGGCGCTGAATTAATAAACTTAAAATATCAGCCGTTATTCCCAGGAGCAATCGCTAAAGATGTGCCGAATTATGAAAATGCCTTTAAAGTTTACGCGGCCGATTTTGTAACTACTGAAGATGGAACGGGTGTAGTCCATACAGCCGTAATGTATGGTGAAGACGATTACCAGTTAGGTGTAAAAGTTGGTTTACCGCAAGTTCATACGGTTGATGAAAATGGTAACTTTGTAATTAGTGGCGAGTTAAATGGAAAATTTGTAAAAACAGAAGAGGTGGAAAAAATTGTTGTTAATCAATTAAAAGAAAATAACAATTTGTTGGGTGAGCCGGTACCGTATGAACACGATTATCCTTTTTGTTGGCGTTGTTCAACACCGCTTTTGTATTATGCTAAAGATTCGTGGTTTATTCGGGTTAGTGAGTTGCGTCAACAAATGAGCAAAGCTAATGAAAAAATTAATTGGACACCAGAACATATAAAAGAAGGTCGCTTTGGTGAGTGGTTGGCTGGTGCCAAAGATTGGGCGATTTCTCGTGAGCGTTACTGGGGAACGCCATTACCAATTTGGGTTAATGACGATGGTGAATTAATTGTTGTTGGCTCTTATAAAGAGTTGGCGGAATTAACCGGTAAGTCAGAAATAAATAGTCCAGATTTTGATCCGCATAGACCATATATTGATGAGATTGAAATTGTAAAAGATGGAAAAACATATAAACGTGTTAAAGAAGTAGCTGATTGTTGGTTTGATTCTGGTTGTATGCCTTATGCGCAACATCATGTGATTAGCGATGAACAACTTAATCAATTAAAACAAGAAGGAAAATTTCCAGCGCAATACATTTCTGAAGCAATTGATCAAACCCGTGGTTGGTTTTACACGCTCTTGGCGGTGGCGGTTTTATTGGACCAAGAAACGCCTTATCAAAATGTTATTTGTTTGGGCCATATTAATGATAAGTATGGTCAGAAAATGTCAAAATCAAAAGGTAATATCGTTGATCCTTGGGAAGTAATTAACTCTTGGGGTGCTGATGCTTTGCGTTTACACCTATATTCAATTAACCAACCGGGCGAGTCAAAGAACTTTGATATAAAACAAGTCGAAGAGGTGGTTAAAAAGAATTTTATGATCTTGTTGAACGTCGTTTCATTTTACAAAATGTACGTCGATAAACAGGTATTAGTCGAGCAGATTGATGGTGCTGAACATGTTCTAGATCAATGGCTAGTGGCGTTAACAAATAAATTAGTTAAAGACATTAGCGATTCTTTGGATAAATACGATATTTTTTCTGCTAGTAGAATGTTAAGCGTGTTCATTGATGATTTGTCTACTTGGTACGTGCGCCGTAGTCGTGAGCGTTTTAAAGGTGATGATGAAACCGATAAACAACAAGCAGTAAAAACATTAGGTTGGTCACTGGTAACAATAGCAAAAGTTTTAGCCCCATTCACTCCTTTTATCGCTGATCATCTTTATCAACAATTAACTGATAATAGTGAATCAGTTCATCTGCAATCATGGCCAACAATTGCTAGTATCAATGACGATATATTAAAGAAAATGACTCAGGTGCGTAGTTTGGTTCAGCTTGGTTTGTCAAAACGCGATGAGGTTGGAATAAAGGTTCGTCAACCATTAGCCAGTATGATGGTTAGTGGAAAAACGGTAATCGCCGATAATAAACAATTACATGAAATTATTTGCGAAGAGTTGAATGTTAAAGAAATAAAATTTACAAATCAGGGCGAGCAATTATTGGTTGAGCTTGATACGGTTATTAGTGAGGAGTTGCAGAAAGAAGGAATTATTCGTGAATTAGTTAGACAAGTTAATGCCTTAAGAAAAAATGCTAAATTGACTATCGTTGATAAGGTTAATGTATATTATTCAACAAATGATCAGTTAACGATTAGTGCTATTAATGAATACAAAGAACAGCTTTTAAGACAAACCGGTAGCGGTGAGTGGATAGCAGGAGATGGTGAGTCGGGGTTAATAGCTGGTGACTGTAAAGTTAATGATCAGCAACTTTCCTTGAATTTAGTGCGTATTTAATGATGTATGTTTTTAAACACCCAGGCGGTGGTAATTAGTCGTAGACGTTGGCGTGAGGCGGATCGTTTTTATACTTTATTTACCAAAGAATTGGGCAGGGTTGAGGTTAAGGTTAGAGCGGCAGCAAAAAGTACAAGTAAATTGTCGGGACATTTGGAGCCGTTAACGGTAGTTGATGTTTTATTAATGAAAGGTAAATACGGTTGGCAGTTAAATAATGTGGTTATTATTAATAAACCAATAATTAGTCAACCGCTGGCTTCTAGAATGTACGGTGCGATTGGAACGATTGTTAAGTCTTTAATTCCAATTGAGCAAGCAGAAGAAGAAATATATAACGATCTAATAGTTTTGCTGAATTATTTAAAAAATGTTGATGACGAGTTAAATTACCGAGCTGGTTTATTGCGCTTTGTTTGGCGCGCGCTTGCCTTGTCTGGCAACGATGATATTGTTTCTTTAATTAAGGGACAATTAGATCAGTCTTCAAAGAAATTGTTACAAAGCGCGCGTTTGGGAGAGGTTTTAATGGTTAGTGCCAGCAATCTTTCACAAGCAGAAAATTATACAGAAATAATTTGTGCTGAAAGATTGGAAGCGCGGGTTCAGTTATGTTATTAAAAGCGTTATAATATTAACTATGACTAAGAAAAGTTTAGAAGAAAACCATAAAGGCGTTGTTGATCTGCGTTCCCGAGTTGCTTTTAAGAATGATAACTTGCCTTTAAAAATAAGTAATAATCAAGAACCGGTGCCAAAAATAAAATCAGGCATTGGTAAAACATTTTTAATAATTTTGTTTATTTTGGCTGGCATATCTTTGGTAGCTGGTTGGATTTTTTTATCAAATCCTAGTAAGGAATCAGAAACTTCTTTAAAACTTGTAGTTGATGCGCCAAAAGCGGTTGTTGCCGGCGAGACTTTTAATATTAGAATCAATTATGAAAATATTGATATCGCTTCATTAAAAAATGTACGCTTAACTGTTGAGCATCCAGAGCTTTGGTATTTAGATAATGCTGAGGTAATGCCAGTTGATGAAAATCAAACTCTATGGAAGCTAGATGATTTGGTTGTTGGTGAAAAAAAAGAAATAAATTTACAAGGAGTTTTGTTTGGTGAAAAAAAACAAGATAATTTATTTACAATCAGATTTAATTATCAGCCAGAAAATTTCAGTTCTCAGTTTGAGGATAAAGTTGAATTTAAAATTAATTTAAGTGAAGGCTATTTTTCACAAACAAATGATTGGCCGTCTGAAATTAACATTGAAGATAATAAAGTTGTTGAATTAGAATATTTATATCAGGCAGACAAAGATAACGAGTCTTACCAATTCGAATTACTTTTGCCTGATGGTGTTAAAATTGCATCTTCGACGCCAATGGCGGTAAATAATAGCTGGCTATTTGATAGTTGGAATGAGGGTGAGAAAAAGAAAATAAATCTTATTTTAACTTCCGATCGAACAACGGTTGATCAGGTAAAAATGTTAGCTAAAAAAGATGAGCGAATTGTTGGTTCTTGGTCTAGTGAAGTAAAGATAAACGCCCCTAGTTTGTTTATTTCAGTTGAAAATGTTGGAAGTGAAATCATAAATTATGATCAGAATTTAAACTTGCAAATTAAACTGACAAATAACGGTACTTCAGATTATTTGGTTGATACAGTTAGAGCGATTGTGACTAGTGACTTAATCGATTGGGATAATGTAAAAATTAAAGATGTTGAAATAAATGAAAGACAAATTATTTGGCATGCAAATAAAGGTGAGGCAGGAAAAAGCATCAAAGTTATAAAACCAGGTGAACAAAAAATATTGAGTTTTGTTATACCAACCCTTAAAAAGGGTGGCAACGATCTACTAACCAATAAATCACTAATAAAAATTAGTTCTTTGGCGGTTGTAAATAATAATTCAGAACAAAAAAGTATTAATGGCTCTGGTTTAGAGTTAGTAGTTGTTAACCCGCTAACCGTGTCTACGGTTGGAAGGTATTACGCTAGCGTTGATAACCCAGTTGGTTCAGGGCCGATACCGCCACGCGTTGGTGATAAAACCACTTATCAAATTATTTGGACGATTGCTACTAGTAATGATGAGTTAAAAGATGTGAGTTTAACAACCACGCTTCCAGGCTATGTCTCTTGGGAAGGGCAAGATGAGGAGGTTAGTGGCGGAGGTAAGGTTAGTTATTCATCGACCGACAAAAAAGTAAGCTGGCAAATAAGCAAGCTAAATCCTAATCAACAAATGACAGTGGCTTTTATGGTTAGTGTTTCCCCGTCGGAATCGCAAGTTAATCAAATAATGGTTTTGACTAATGGTGCGAACTTTACAGCTAGAAACCAAAGTACAGGTATTATCATTAATAATAATTACTCTGTAATAACTAGTGAATTACCAAATGATGAGTTTGTAACAGGTGGAGGTCGGGTCAGAGCGCAATAATCTATGTTTAAGTTAATAAAAAGTTCCAAAAAAAGTCAGGCCAGATTGGCGGAACTTAAAACCCCCCATGGAAAAATCAGTACACCTTTTTTTATGCCGATTGCCACCAAAGGTGCTGTTAAAACGCTATCAGCTAAAGATATTAACGATTTAAAGTCGCCAATTATATTATCCAATACATATCACTTGTTTCAGCGTCCAGGAGAAAAAATATTAAAAAAATTTTCTGGTCTTCATAAATTTATGAATTGGCCCGGAATTATACTTACCGATTCCGGCGGTTTCCAAGTTTTTTCTTTGTCAAAATTAAGAAAAATTTCTCATCATGGAGTTGAGTTTACTTCGCCGTATGACGGAAGTAAACATGTTTTTACGCCAGAAAATGTTTTAGCTTTTCAACAGGTTATTGGTAGTGATATAAATATGATTTTGGATGTTTGTTCACCAGCTAAAGCACCCGAAGAACAAATAAAAAAAGACATGAAAATAACGCACTTGTGGGCGGAAAGAGCGCTTCAATGGCGGGAAAAAAATAAAATTAAAAACCTGGTTTTTTGTATTGTTCAAGGAGGCGTTAATTCTGATTTTAGAAAAGAATCGGCTGAGACTTTGATCGCTATGCAGACAAAAAAAGCTCATTGGGATGGTTTTGCGGTTGGCGGATTAGCAGTTGGTGAATCCGAAGAAGAAATGTTAGCAACTGTTAAGACAACAACTCCTTGCTTACCAAAAAACAAGCCAAGGTATTTAATGGGGGTTGGTTATCCGCACCAAATTGTTGAAGCAGTAAAACTGGGCATTGATATGTTTGACTGTGTTATTCCGAGTCGTGAGGCTCGTCACGGTCGATTGTACTTTTTTACAAAAACGGGCGGAAAAAAATTATTTGGCAACTATCGATATAAAACTATTAATATTAATTCAGCTGTTTGGAAGGAAAATAAAAAGATAATAAATCCAAGTCACTCTACTTCTGAGTTAAAAACTTTAAGTTATGGTTATTTACATCATTTGTTTAAAGTAGGCGAGCCTTTAGCGATGAGATTAGCTACACTTCAAAATATTTGGTTTTATTTGGAGTTAATGCGTCTCATAAGGCAAGAAATAAAATCAGGCAAGTTGTAAATACCATCTATATTGACATTAAATTTTTTTATTGTTAGTTTTTTGTTACGTACATAAAAAAGTGAGGTTACTAATGGATAGAATTAAGACTGGAATAGATGGTGTTGAGTTGTTGATGCCAAAAATTTACAGCGACAAACGTGGTTCGTTTTCGGAAATAATAAACGACTCACTACCTTTTTTGCCGGTCCAAACTAATTGGGTTGAAAACATTGAACGCTACACATTTAGGGGTATGCACTGGCAAGCTGAACCCTTTGCTCAAGCAAAAATTGTTAAATGTGCTTCCGGTTCAATTTTGGATGTAATTTTGGACATAAGAAAGGACTCACCAACGTTTGGTAAGTATTTAGTTTTTGAGATAAATGATTGGAGTTCTGCTATGATTTATGTAGCCGAAGGTTTGGCTCACGGTTACTTAACTTTGTTTTCTCAAACAAAAGTAATTTATTTTTGTTCCAAAAAATATCATCAGGAAGCAGAAATGGGTGTTAGGTTGGATGATCCGTTTTTTTCTATCCAGCTTTATAATCCACAAAACAATAAAAATGTTTTTTTCAGTGATATGTTAGTTTCTGAAAAAGACAGGTCTTGGCCCTTTTTTCAACCGCTCACACTGTGAGCGGTTTTTGTTTGCTTTTTTTTGCTAAATATGGCTAAATAAAGAATATAATTTATTACAATTTATGTCAGAAACTAATATTAATGTTGAATTAATGAACAAGGTTATTAACTTGGCGGCACGTCGCGGTTTTGTTTTTCCGTCATCACAAATTTACGGTGGTTTATCAGCGACTTATGACTATGGTCCTTTGGGGGTGGAATTAAAAAATAATATTAAAAAAGCTTGGTGGAAAATGTTTGTAACTTCACGTCCAGATATGTACGGTATGGATGCTTCAATTATTATGCATTCCAAAGTTTGGGAAGCTTCCGGTCATATACAAAATTTTAGCGATCCTTTGGTTGACTGTACTGTTTGTAAGCAAAGGTTTAGAGCCGATCATTTACTAGAAGCTAGTAGTTTAAAACCAGAGTTTGATCGCGAAAAACCAATTGATCCTGAATCAATAAAATGCCCAAGTTGTGGTGGCAAATTAACCAGTCCAAGAAATTTTAATTTGATGTTTAAGACATTCATGGGTCCAGTGGAAGAAGATGCTTCGGTTGTTTATTTACGCCCAGAAACGGCTGGTGGTATGTTTGTTAATTTTAAGAACGTAGTGGAAACGATGCGTGCTCGTGTACCTTTTGGTTTAGGACAAATTGGTAAAGCTTTTAGAAATGAGATAACGACTGAGAATTATATTTTCCGCATGCGTGAATTTGAACAAATGGAAGTTGAATATTTTGTTCATCCAAATGAGTGGGAAAAATCTTTTGAAGATTGGCTGGGCGTAATACGTCGTTGGTGTGATTTCTTAGGGATAAAACCAGAACATTTACATGAACATGAAATTGCTGAAGGCGATCGGGCTTTCTACTCCAAAAGAACAATTGATTTTGAATTCCAATACCCTTTTGGTGTTAAAGAACTATATGGTCTAGCTTACAGAACTGATTATGACTTATCCCAGCATCAAAAATTTAGTGGAGAAAAGTTGTATTTTGATGATCCAATAACTAAAGAACGTTATGTACCACACGTTATCGAACCATCGCTTGGCGTTGATCGTTCTTTCTTGGCTTGTTTATTGGAAGCTTATACTGAGATTGAAGGTGGAAGAAGTACGACGACCGAAGCGGTAAAAGAAATTGAGGTGGTTTTACGTTTACCATATGAATTGGCGCCGGTAAAAGTTGCAATCTTGCCGTTATCAAAAAAAGAGCCATTAACAACTATTGCTTTGGATTTAGCTAATAATTTACGTCGACGTTGGCCAACTATGTATGATGAAACGGCTTCCATTGGAAAACGTTATCGTCGACAAGATGAAATTGGTACACCGTTTTGTATTACAGTTGATTTTGAAACCGATGTAGACAAAAAAGTTACCATTAGAAATCGTGATACCATGGAACAAGTTAGAGTGCCTTTGACCGAGGTTGAAGCTTGGTTAAGTGAAAAATTCAATTTTTAATCCCAATATGAATTATAAGTTGGATAAGTTGAGTAACGGGGCAAAATTATTATTTGTACCAGATAAAAATAGCGATGTTTGTACTTTAATGGTTTTTTTTGGCGTCGGTTCTCGTAATGAAAATAAAAACAATAACGGTATTTCTCATTTTATCGAACATCTTTTATTTAAAGGTAGTGCTAAACGACCGCATTTTCTTGATTTATCAAAAGCTTTAGATGGTTTAGGGGCTGAGTACAATGCTTTTACAGCTAAAGATATGACGGCTTATTACATTAAATTTGATAAAAATAAATTTAATGATGCGGTTGATATTTTGTCAGACATGGTAAGACAACCAATTTTTAATGAACAGGAAATAGATCAGGAACGAGGAGTTATCATACAAGAAATAAAAATGTATGAAGATAATCCATCGTGGTATATTGACGATGTCCTGGAACAATCACTTTTTTCTGGTCATGAGCTTGGGTCTTTAATAATTGGTTCTCGAGAAAACATAAAAACAATTTCTGCAAAGACAATTAGAAATTATTATAAAAAATATTATTC
>CAZAXS010000007.1:0-15663 GCA_964489205.1 uncultured Gammaproteobacteria bacterium | reverse complement strand
TCTTCTAGCGCACTCTATCAACTCCTAGCGTCTATTTCTAATCTATCGGAAATGGACGCTTTTTTATTTAAATCTTCTACCCATTAAGAAATATTTATACGATAGTCTGGTCACGATGATTAAAAAGAGTAAACAAAGTTTTATTAAAGAAAGCATTTTGGTTACTAATGGAAGGAGATTAGCAAAATCCGATTACTTAAAGTCGCTTTCTGACGCTGGTTTAGATGTGTTTTCGATTACAATTTATTCTTCTCAAGAAGATGTTCATGATAAGATAACAAAAACAAAATCGTGGTATCAAACGTCTACTGGAATCAAAAACGCGATCAAATTAGACAAGAAAGTAACTCTTAATGTAGTTGTTGGTCCTGATAATTATTCGACTACAATAGAAAGCGTAAAGGAGTTTGTTGATTGGGGGGTTGATAGGGTAATAGTAAGTTGTTCGCTGCCTTTTATTGGCGCCGATGGTTTTGTGGGCGATGCTTCATTAAGTCCAAAAAAATTTGCTGAGTTGGCGCGCGCTTTAACAGATGCTCCGAGTAATGTATTTGTACTTTTTGAGCTACCGTTGTGTTTACTTGAAAAAGACGTTATAAAAAAACTGTCTGAAGATATGAGACTTGATTACGGTTGTCACATCGGTGTTGGTAGTGGAATTGTAGTTGATGTTAACGGTAATGTTTTACCCTGTAACTCATTTGCTAATTTTCCTTTGTTTAATATTTTTGAGTTCGATGCTATAAATAAAAACAGAGATGAGTTTTATCAATTCTGGAATCAAAACAAGGAAGTGGTAAATTTTAGAGCTGAAGCAAATGTGCTAAGATCGCCAATTTGTCAGAAGTGCTCTTTGTGGCAAATTTGTAATTGCGGATGTCCTTTGCTTTGGGGTTATTATAATCCTGATGATTATATAAGTGATAATTTAATTGATATTAATATAAAAACAATCAATAGTTGGATAAAAAATAAACAACAATAGGAAGGAGGTGAATAAAGTGAATAAAGCTATCGATCTTCTAAGAAGGCTTAATGGGCAGAAAATTGCAACCGATCGTAATGTTAATTCCAATAATGGAGTTTACAATATGTCGCCATTATGTCAGTGCAAGTGCAGACCGGTAAGAAAAATCTAGGTATGTTACTTGAAATAATAAAGGGGGTTGGCTTAATGCAAACCCCCTTTTAATATATAATATATAATATATGTTACACATTAAACACAGTTTGTTCGTTGATCTTTTCCAATTTATTAGAACTATCGTGTATAAGCGATGGTTGGATAAAAATAAATATTATTATAACTTGTTTTTTCCATTTAAATTTTGGTTTTATGACTACAAGTTTTTATCAAAAAGACTAATTACAGTTCTAAACGATTATAAGTTTATTAAATCATTGGACAAGGATTATTATATATTTTTATCACCAATAGGCGTTTATGGTGGTTATGACCTGCCAAATAAGGTCTATGTTAATATACAACGACAGGACAGGGAAATTGCTAAAACAGTCATACATGAAATTATACATTTAATGTATGAGACTGAGGTGATAAGACTTAATCTTACTCAAGATGAAAAAGAAGAGCTAGTTGATAATAAATATAAGGAATTTGTTGAAAATGATATTTAAACTTTCGATTATAGTTAATATGTATACACATTAGTTAATACTATAAAAAGTGACATATGTGTGTACATATTACCACGGTCTATTGACAAAAATCATAAATTTATATTATTATCTTTTTGTTATTGATATTTTTTGAAGCTAGTTTCCTCACTGCAACACCCATGGCGTCCATTTTTGCCTCTCAAAATGGACGCTTTTTATTTTTTATTTAAATCTGCTACAATCCATTAAGAAATATTAAATATGAAAGAAGGATTTTTTATTGTTATTTACGGGGCTAATAATATAGGCAAAACTACCCAGGTTATTAAGCTTTTAGACTCTTTAAATGGGGCTGGTGTTGGGGCGCAAAAGATAAAATACCCCATTTATGACTTAGAACCGACTGGTCCAAAAATAAACGATCAATTACGAGGTTTGTCTGGACAAACAATCTCTGAGGATGAGTTTCAAGATTTATATATTCAAAACCGAATTGATTATCAACCACAATTAATAAGAACGCTTGATGAAGGTATGACGGTTATTGCTGAGGATTACGTTGGTACGGGTTTAGCTTGGGGTTGGGTAAAGGGTTTGGATGTTGAAAAGTTGATTGAAAAAAATAAGGGTTTATTAAAACCGGACGTTGAAATATTATTGGATGGTGAACGGTTTGATGTGCCTGATGAAAAAAATATTCATGAAAAAGATGATTCATTGTGGCTTAGAAGTCGCCGTGCTCACTTGGAATTAGCCGCTAGATTGGGCTGGGACGTTGTTAATGCTAATCAAGAAATCGAAGAAGTTCATCAAGAAATATTAAATATTTTAGAAAAGCGTTTAACGAATCTTAAATAATATGGAACTTGAGGTAATAATTGGGTTAGAAATACATGTTCAATTAAAAACAAAAAGCAAAATGTTTTGTTCTTGTGCCAATGTTAATGATGGTGCTATGGCTAATTCGGCAGTTTGTCCAATTTGTTTGGGTCATCCAGGAACTTTACCAGCGGTTAACGAGCAGGCAATTAAGTTGGGTATGTCATTAGCTTCGGCGATTAATTGTCAGATTAATCAAACATCAATTTGGGCACGTAAACATTATTTTTATCCTGACTTACCAAAGGGTTATCAAATATCTCAATACTTAGAGCCGTTAGCCGAACACGGTCAGGTGGATGTTTTTGTTGATGATGATTACAAAAAAATAGGTATCACTCGTCTTCACTTAGAAGAAGATGCGGCAAAAGTTTTTAGAGTTGACGGTGCCACTTTGGTGGATTTTAATCGTGGTGGAACGCCGTTAGCTGAAATTGTTACCGAGCCAGATTTTAGATCACCAGCTCAAGCTAAAGCCTTTTTACAGGAGCTAAGATTAATCGCTCGTTATTTAGATGTTTCTGATGCGGACATGGAAAAAGGTCAACTGCGTTGTGATGCTAATATTTCTTTACGTCCGTTAGGTGATGAAAAATTGTATCCAAAAACAGAAATAAAAAATATTAATTCATTTAAATCGGTTGAACGAGCGTTAAAATATGAAATAACCAGACAGACTGATTTGTGGCAAAAAGGTACGCCAGAAGCAATTCAATCAACCAGGGGTTGGGATGAAAACGCTGGCGTTACAATTTTGCAAAGAACGAAAGAACAGGCCTCAGACTATCGTTATTATCCTGATCCAGATTTAACACCTTTAATTGTTAGTGAGGAGGAAATAAACGCAACGATCAGGTATTTGCCGGAATTACCGTCCGTAAAAAGAAAAAGATTTATTGAAGAATATTTATTGTCACGAGTAGATGCTTCTATTTTAGTTGAAGATAAGCGTCTGGCTGATTTTTTTGAAAAAGTTATATCCGAAGCTCGGGAAGATTGGTTGGATTTTGTTAGCAATCAAGAAGGTGATTGGGAAAACAGTAAAGGCAAGTTAACCAAATTAGCTTTCGGTTGGATTCAATCGGAGTTGTTTAAATTAATGAACGAATCAGGTCAAAAAATTAGCGACATAAAAATTTTACCAGATATGTTTGCCCGATTTTTGGCCAGTCTGTATAAACGTCAAGTAAACAGCACGACTGGGCAAATTCTTTTACGAAAAATGTTCGAAACAGGTAAAGAGCCTTTGGATATTTTGGAAACGGAAAATTTATCCCAGGTAACCGATTCAAATGAATTGGCAATGGTGGTTGATAAAATTATTATTTCTTCACCAACACAAGTGGAAGATTACAAAAATGGAAAAGTTGTGATTTTAAAATATCTTATAGGTTTAGCCATGAAAGAAACCAAAGGGAAAGCCGATCCGGTCCTTTTGGAGTCTTTATTTAAAGCTAAATTGGGTTAACAAAAAAATATGGCATCCACAATTAGTTCGACTAGTGTTATTAATAAATTAAAAAAAATAGCCAGTAAAGAAAAAAGGGTCATTTTGCAAAGATTTTTTAAAACAGGTGTTGGTCAGTACGGCGAAGGTGATCTATTTTTAGGCGTTACCGTTCCGCAACAAAGAGCTTTAGCCAAAGAATTTATTCAACTTCCTTTAAATGAAGTTGAGAAAATGTTAGCTAGCAAGTATCACGAGGTGCGCTTAACTGGTTTATTGATTTTGGTTTTAAAATATCAAAAAGCTGAGCTAGAAAAAGAAAAAAAAGCCATTTTTGATTTTTATATTAAACATTTGTTAGCGGTTAATAATTGGGATCTAGTGGATGTAACAACGCCAAACATTGTTGGTGACTATTTGTTTAAAAAGCCAAAAAATATTTTATACAAATTGGCGAAGTCAAAGAATCTCTGGCAAAGACGGGTAAGTATGTTAGCTAGTTTTGCTTTTATAAAAAATCATGATTTTGTTGACGCTCTAAAACTAGCAAAAATTCACCTAAAAGATGGTCACGATTTAATGCACAAAGCCGTTGGTTGGATGTTGCGAGAAATTGGCAAACGAAACGTTAATGTTTTGAGAAAATTTTTGGATGATAATATTTCCAATTTAGCTCGCACAACTCTTCGTTACGCAATAGAACATTTTTCTGAACAAGAAAGAAAAAAATACTTACAACTTAAATAATTTTTTATGACACAATTTTTAATGTTAATAAAAAACCGATTTTTTATTTTTGCCGTGGCCTATTCGTTTTTGTTGGCACTGATATTTAATTACTTATTTTTTGACAAGGAGATTGGTATTTCTTGGTTCATTTTCATTTTTTTAGTTGTTTTTGGTCAGTTTATTATAATGTTAATTAATAAAAGATTCTCATTGGATTCGTTTGTTTTGTTATGTTTATCTCTATTTTTTTCTTTAATGATTGGTTATAGGGAAAGTTATTTATTAAATTTTTTAAATTTTATTACCACTTTATTGCTACTGTTGTTGTTCATTCGTTTGTATTGTAAGCCAAGAATTAAACAATTTGTTTTATCAGATTATATTTTTAGTTGGTTTGTTTTTCCGGGGCAGATAATTTTTAAATCTGTAAAAACATTAAACGAAAACGTTCAAAAATTATTTGGTAAAAAAACGAGCTTATCTTTACCGCTGATTAAAGGCTTATTAGCAACCGCCCCCCTACTCATATTTTTTGTTATTCTTTTTGTTGGCGCCGATCATTCATTTAGGGATTTTATAAGCAATATTTTTACTTTTTCCGTGCCCGACAATGTTATTGGTCAATTACTGATTATTGTCGCAATGTTTTTGATAGTGTTTGGTTATTATATTTTTAGTGATGTTCAACAAGAATTGGTGGGATCAGAAAAAACACAAGTGTCGTTTACGACCGAAATTTTACGAAGTCGACAGCTATTCCTACTGACTTTTATTTGGCCGATTGTGCTTTTGTTTTTAGTTTTTATAGTTTTTCAATTGAAATATTTATTTGGTGGCATTGAAAATAATGACTTAACCTACGCTGAATACGCTAGACATGGTTTTTGGGAATTATTAGTTGTAACCTTTATTTCTTTGGTGATTCTGTTGTTGGTTGATAAATATTCGGAACAAATAAAAAACCGATTAACTTGTTTTGTTGTGCCGGGATTGTTAATGATTGTTGAGTTGTTTATTATCGTTGCCTCGGCCTTAAAACGAATGGCGCTGTATCAGGATAACTATGGTTGGACTTTATCACGTTTTTATGTGGTTGGCTTTATAGTCTTTTTGACAATTATTTTGCTGTTTTTATCTATAAAAATATTGTTGAATAAAAATAACGGATTGTTTTTATCTTCCATCTTATTTAGTGGTTTATTGTTTCTTATCGCTTTTAATGTAATTAATCCTGACAAATTTGTGGTAATAAAGAATGTTAATCATTATTACAAAACTGGCCAAATAGATGTTAACTATTTATTGACATTGTCGGCTGATTCCATTCCAGAATTAATTAAGTTAACGGAAAAAATATCTAATGACGATAGGGTGTTATTGCTTGAGGGTTTAACTTTCCAAAAACAAAGCTTAGTAAAAATGTCCTCTGATTGGCAGTCATTTAATTTATCTCGCTGGCGAGGGCTGGTTTTGTTGAGTGAATATTTAAAGTAGGTAAGTGGTAATGAATTTAAAGATTGACATTGTATTAATTATCTGCTATACTAATAAAGATGCTAGTATTTAGCTGGTATCTTTTAAAACCTAATTAAGCTGATATTTAAGTCCTATGGACGAAGACAAGGTTTTTGTAGAAACAGTCGTTAAGTATTTGGTTGCACATCCAGAAGATGTGAAAGTAGACCGAACTATCGACGAACGTGGCGTATTATTAACGCTACATATCAATCAGGCCGATATGGGTCAGATTATTGGTCGTAAAGGCCAAACAGTTGGTGCGGTCCGCACACTTTTACGTGTAGTTGGTGCTAAGCATAACGCACGTGTAAATTTAAAAATTTACGAACCAGAAGGTGCAAGACCAAATAAGCACTCAGAAGGTGAACAACAAGAAGTTAATACTGATGTTGTTGACGACCTACAGTTATAATTAAAATTTGAAAACAGGTTATTTCTTTCAGAAACAACCTGTTTTTGTTTACTCGTTACTTTTTAATTGCTTCTTGTATTTAAACTCGTAAATATTCCAAAGCTCAACCACGAGTGATGCAATAATAGGACCAATGATAAAGCCGAAAATACCAAATAATGAAAGACCGCCGAAAGTAGAAAGAAGAATGATTAGCGGGTGAATGTTTATATCTCTTTGAATCAGAATTGGTTTAATAACATTATCCACGTTAGCAATAATAGTTCCACCGATGATTAAGACGATACCAGAGAGTAAATTACCAGTTAATATTTGAAAGATTGCTACCGGTGCCCAAATCAAGCCTGTGCCTAAAATTGGAATAACTGCAAAAACAGTCATTAAAACACCCCAAAACAATGGAGCAGTTACACCACTTAACCAGAACAGGCTACTTCCTAAAATTAAACCTTGTATACAACCAACTAAAAGAGTGCTTTTTAATACGGCTTTAGTGGTTGAAACAAAATTATAGATAAATTTACTTTCGTAAGTATCGTCAAGTGGTGAAATGCGCATTAATTTGTTAATAATTTTATTACCATCAACTAAGAAATAGTAAATTGAATAAAACATTATAAAAATGCTAATTGTTAAGCTAAATGTATTTTTGACCAATTCTTTTAGACTGTTAAAAACAATATTACTAACAACATTTGTTAGCTCTAAAAATTTACTTTTTACTTGATTCTCATCAATAGTTATATCTTCAAACAAAGGAATCTGTTTTAGCTTGGTTATAAACTGCTGTTCGTTGCCAACATACTGACTGACCTGCTTGCTTAAATTAGTGGAGATCTGGATTGTTTGTTCGGTAATAATTGGTAGTAATGAGGCGATTGGTACCAAAATAACAAAGAAAATTGTTACTAAAGTTATGGTGGCGGATAATTTGTGACGATTAGCTAATTTTTTTGTTAACCAATTATAAAAAGGTCTAAATAAGATAGTTAGAACGACGCCAATAAAAAGCGGATAAAAAAACGGTTTTACCATCCATATCATAACAATGGTGGCAAAACTTAATATCCCAAAAAAGAAAAGACTTTTTAAATTACTAAAATGATTAGGTGTGTTCATAAGTTATTTTTCTGTTAACGTTTGTATTATATCATTGCAATAAATATTTGTCTTGCCAAAACCGACCAATTTGTGGGAAAATAGTATAGTAATTAAAAGCATGGCTACACAAAACGCACAAAGATTTGCCTCCTTGTTAAAATTGGCGGATCTAAGAGAATTCTATAAACAAAACCCTGATAATCCCGAGGATACAATAAAAGTTCATGATATTGTTAGTCGTTTGGCGCGGGTCTATGAAAAAGTTCGTAACACCATCGATTATCGTGAAGATCATTTGTTAAGAAAGAACGCGATTAGGAGAATATTAACTCGTCGATTGTCTATTAAGATGGCTTCGCAAGCCGATTTAGGCTTGTCTTTAATTCGAGAAATTACGGCCGCTGGTTATATTGAAGACGGTTTATTACCGGTCAAAAAAGCGGAAGAAGTTAATTATGTTATTGAAAAATACCTAGCGTTATTTAATTTCTCTGGTTATAAACGTTCGGAAAAAGACGGTTCCAAATTATTTAAGTGGCTCATTGGGTTGGCTTCGGTAGAAATAGAACAAATAATAGTCCCGCCGGTTGAGCATAAAGCACTGGTTGATTTTATGTATGGCATGGCTAAGGAAGAAGTAAAAATTGAAGATAAAAAACTCGACCCTAGACAAAACGAGATTCAGATTTATTTAGCTGTGTATCGAGCCTTGATTAAAGTTGATACTGACACCGTGCATCATATTTTATTAAGACGATATGTTCCGGTTTGGTTGTCGGCTAATAAAGAAGAAGTGATGGAGGTGGCTAAGCGTTTACGTAATCTAAAACTGGCCATCGAACGAGATGCGAAATTACCAATCGCGGAAAAACTTTTACGGGCTTTGAAAAAATACTCCATTGCCTTTTTAATTTTAAAAGACGTTGTCAATAAAGAAGGGGCTGATATTTTAAATAACCCCTCTCAATTGGAAGTAGCAGTTAGGAAACAATGTGATTTAGTTTATAAACAAAGAGCCCAAAAACTAAGAAGTAGTATTTTTAGAATCACCGTTTATATTTTTATAACAAAGATGTTAATGGCGTTAATGATTGAATTGCCTTACGATCTTTATATTGCTACTCAAATTGATTATATACCGTTAATTATAAATGCTCTTTTTCCACCAACATTAATATTTTTAGTTGGTGTTTTTATACAATTACCAGGATTAAATAACACCAATGCTATTGTGAATTTGGTTAACAACATGGTTAATAATAATAAATTATCAGGTGACAATCGTATTCGTGCCAGCGTTTCTTATTCCTTTTTTGCTTCTTTAATGTATTATATTCTTTATTTCGCTTTATTTATTTTGTCTTTTGGAATTATAATAAAAATTCTTAACAATCTTCATTTTAACATTGTTTCAAAATTGATTTTCGTTTTATTCCTAAGCGTTGTTAGTTTTTTTGTAATTAGGATAAGACAAGGAATTCGTGAGTTGTTTGTAACTGAAGTCAAAGAAAATCCAATTGCCTTTATTTTAAATTTATTAGCCTTTCCTTATTTAAAAGTTGGCCAGTGGATTTCTATGAATGTTTCTAAAATAAATGTTTTCGTATTTGTTTTAGATTTTATTATTGAAGCGCCGTTTAAGATTTTTCTCGAAGTAGCCGAAGAGTGGATTGGCTTTTTGAAAGAGAAAAAAGAAGAAGTTTATAGCGGTCAACAAGAATAGATATTATGTTAAAGAAAAAATCAAAACCTAAGAAAAATAATAAACAATCAGTCGATGTTGTTTGTGTTGGTGGGATTACCCAGGATATATTTTTTTACAGCGATCAACTACAAGAGTTTGACAATCCAAAAAAAGATCCAAATTGTTTACGTTTATTATCGGCTGAACTGGGGGCAAAAATTATTGGTAAAAAAATGATTAGGTCGGTTGGCGGTGGTGCTAGTAATTCAGCTATTAATTTTAGTAATTTAGGCTTAAAAACCGCCATTATTAGTGTTGTCGGTTCCGATCCGTTTGGTTTAAGCGCGATAAACTATTTTTCCGAAAACAATATTGACTGTAGTTCAGTTAAAGTTATAAAAAATAAAGAAACTGCTTTATCGTTTTTATTATCAAATTCTGTTAGTGGGAATCATACGGTTTTTGCTTATGACGGTGCTAAAGAAGATCTAAACATAACGGTAGAGGATTTAAAGAAACACAACCCTAAGTGGTTGTACGTTACTTCTTTGTCAGATAACTGGCAGAAGGTGTTTAAAAATATAAAAACTTTTCTAGAATCAAGTGATTGTAAGTTAGTATGGAATCCGGGCGTTACTCAATTACTGGCCGGCAAAGAAGTTTTGCAAAAATATATTGAATTGTGTGATATTTTTGTTTTAAATCGTGACGAAGCAACTGGTTTGGTGGCTGAAGGGAAGAATATTTCCGTTAATGAAATTTTGGAAAAAGTTGGTGAGTTGGGAGCGAATATTAATGTTATGACCGATGGTCCGTCGGGCGTTTATGTAACCATTGGCAAACAACGTTTCTTTGAGCCAGCTCTGTCAAACCTTAAACCGATTAATACTACTGGTGCTGGTGATGCCTTTTCGTCAACATTGGTTGCGTCTTTGCACAAAGGTGTGAGTTTGCAACTAGCAATGCGTTACGCCGTTCGTCAGAGTAGTAATATTTTAAAATCCATTGGCGCTCAAACCGGTTTAAAAAAATGGAATTCTTTAAAAAATAACTAAATGTCTATGAAAAAAATAATTAAATTAGGTTTATTTCAACTTCTCTTAATAGCATTATTTTTTCCTATTCAAGTTTTTGCATTTGAGCATGATCTTTCTATAAGTACCGATGATATTCGCTTTTCAACTTCAAAAATGATCGCTGGTAAAAAAGTTAGACTCTATGTTAAGGTTAGAAATGTTGGTAGCGAAGATATTCGTGGCCGAGTTAGTTTTTCTATGGGCGCAGTTGATTTAGGTGATTCACAAAATTTTGCCACTATTGCCGGTGGCTCAGCCGATGCTTTTGTTGATTTTATCGTTCCTAAAGAAGAATTTAGTATTGATGTAAAAATTCTAGATACCAACCCAGATGATGATTTTAAAGGTAATAATGAAGTTAGAACGCAAGTTTTTAAGCCTTATTTTGATTCGGATAACGACGGTTTAACCGATGATGAGGACGGTGACGATGATAACGATGGTTTGGCTGACGAATTTGAAAAAGATAATGCCTGTCCTTTTAGATTAACAGTTGACTCTGATGGTGATGGTTACAACGACGGTGTTGATGCCTTGCCATGTGATAAAAACGATTGGAAAGATAGTGACAAAGATGGTATTGGCGACAACGCTGATAATGATGATGATAACGACGGCATTACCGACGATCAAGAAATAAAAAATGGAACCGACCCTTTCAAAAAAGATAGTGATGGCGATGGTGTTGATGACGCTACTGATGCTTATCCGCTTGATCCTAAAAAAAATAAAAAAGAGATTATTCGGGATTTGTTTAAGGCGGTAACTGGGGTTGGTAAGAAAGAAGTTAACAAGGACGAAAGTTTGGCCGAGCAACAGATAAACGAAATTGTTACTGGTGGAGATAATACAACCACTTCTGTTGGCCGAAGTTATAGTAGCGATAATAGTTCTTTTGATTTAATGGAAAAAGATCCGACCACTACTATTTCCAATCTGGAAGAAAATAATGATGATAAATCTTGGGCTAAGTATGTTTTCTTAGGTTCGGTTGGGTTGTTTATTTTATTACTAGTATTTTACGTTATTAAAAACACAAAGACTGATAATTTGGGCTCGGTAAAAGCAGTTAATAACAAAGAAGAGCCAAAAAGTGACCCACGGATAATTGATTTATCAAAAGTTAAACTATCCAAAAAAAGAAAGCTATAAACAAGTTGTCATAATTGGTTATAAAATGTAAACTTGAATCCATGAACAGATATCAATGGAAGATTAAGGATTTAAATGATTTGTCTTTATTAGACGCTGGTTTAAGTTATCATCCAGTTTTTCTTAAAATTGTTGCTGGCTTGGGTTTAAAAAAAGACGAAATTGATCGATTTGTTTCTCCAAACTATAATCATGATTTAAATTCGCCAATGCTTTTTTCGGACATGCAAAAGGCCCTGGATCGATTGTGGTTTGCTAGTGTTAATCAACAAAAAATAATGATTTTTGGTGATTATGATGCTGATGGGGTTTGTGGTAGTTCAATTATTTATCGGGCGTTAACTTTTTTAAATTTTAAAGTTGAGGTTTATTTGCCTGATAGAGAAAAAGAAGGTTACGGATTAAATTGTCAGGCCGTTGATTATGCTAAAAAAATTGATTGCCAGTTAATTATTTCAGTTGATTGCGGAATCTCTAACCGTGACGAAGTTGAGTATGCGAAAAAGCAAGGCATTGATGTGATTATTACCGATCATCATGATGTTCCGGAAAAGGTACCAGAGGCGGTGGCGATTATTCATCCGGGATGGGATCGTAATTATCCATTTTCCGGTTTATCGGGCGGAGGTGTGGCTTTTAAGTTGGTTAGCGCGATTATTGCAGATAAGCGCTATTCTTTATCAATCGAGGACCAAGATAAATACCTTAAATGGCAATTGGATTTAGTAGCTATTAGTACCGTGGCAGACATGGTACCGTTGATTGATGAAAATCGTGTTCTAGTTTATTATGGTTTGCAAGTTTTAAGAAAAACAAGAAATTTGGGTCTACAAAAAATGATACTAACCGCTCAAAAAAGTCTAGAAAAAATGGATGAGACGAGTATTGGTTATGTGATTGCGCCACGAATTAATGCCGCCGGGCGAATGGTCCATGCTAATATCGCTTTTAAACTTTTAACAACCGATAACATAGTTGAGGCAATAGAATTGAGTCTTGATTTGGAAAAAAGTAATAGCCAAAGACAACAGGAAGTTGAGCAGATGGTCGACTTTGCTTTTAAGCAATTAGGGGATGATCAGGACAGTCCAACGGCGATTGTTGTGGCTGATAACTGGCCAACCGGTTTGATTGGTTTGGTAGCTTCTAAATTATCGGAAAAATATAACCGACCATCGTTAGTAATTACCCGTAAAGATGAAAAGGCGGTTGGCTCGGGTCGTTCGCCAGCTGATTTCAATTTAATTTCTTGTTTGCACGGTTTAAATAAATTTTTTGATCGTTACGGTGGTCATCCGGGTGCAGCTGGTTTTTCCATGGAATATCAAAAAGTTACTGATTTTATTGCTGATTTTAATAAAATAGTTGGACAAACAAGGAGTCAAGATGAGCAAAAGGCAATTTTAAATATAAATGCCGAAATTAACGGCGATGAATTAGAATCAAAATCAGCTTTAAATTTGGTTGAAGATATACAAAAATTAGCTCCGTTTGGTATGAATAATCCTGAGCCGGTATTGGCCATTTTTGGCGCTCGAATAGTTAGCTCTAAAATAGTTGGAAATAATGCAAAACATTTAAGCTTACAATTATCTCACCGTGGTTTTAAGTTTAAAGCCATTGCCTTTGGTTTTGGTCAATATGAACAAAACTTACAACCAGGAGAGTTGATTAATTTGGCTTTTAGGTTGACGATTAATGAGTGGCAAGGAATTCGTGAAGTTCAGTGTGTTGTGGTTGATATTGTAAAGAATTAAAATTATAATCTGAGCAGATAAATTGTAGTAATTATCTATATGAATAAAGAAATCTATATATTGCATACAGATGGAGGTGCGCGAGGAAATCCTGGACCAGCGGCAAGTGCTGCGGTTTTATTTGATTCGTCTTATAATCAAATTGATGCAAAAGGGGAGTACGTTGGTGAAACAACCAACAATCAAGCCGAGTACCAAGGTTTAATTATTGGCCTAAAATTAGCCAAAAAAAATCAAATTAAAAATTTAATTATTCGCATGGACTCCGAGTTAATTGTTAAACAAATGATGGGTGTCTATAAAATCAAAGAACCAGGCTTAAAAATGATGGCCACTTTGGTTAAACAACAATTAAGCGAACTTGGTGAATATAAATTTGAACATGTTCGACGTGAAAATAACAAAGTTGCCGACGCTTTGGTTAATCTAGTTTTAGATAAAAAAGCTTAAACGATTAAAAAATGTTATTTGAAGCAATTTCTTTTTTGTGATAGTTTAGTAAATAATATGTTAGAAAATCCAAAAATTTGGATAGTTATTCCGGTTTATAATCAACCCGAACGTTTGTTGGCAACGGTTGAAAAAGCGCAGAAATATGGCACCGTGGTTGTGGTTGACGATTGTTCTTTGGTGCCAGTTAATTTAGGCCAGCTCAAAAACGTTTTTTTGTTGAGACATGTAATAAATCGAGGTCAAGGAGCTGCTTTACAAACTGGCACTGATTTTGCCGTTGAAAAAGGCGCTGATATTGTTGTTCATCTTGATGCCGACGGTCAGCACAATCCCGACGAAATACCAAAGATAATTGAACCGTTAATTAGTGAACGAGTAGACATTGTATTTGGGTCGAGATTTATTGATCAAGCGAATGTACAGGTACCATGGACTAAAAAATGGTTTATTCATCGGCCGGCAATTTATTTTCATAATTTATGGTTTGGGAGTAATTTAACAGATGTTCACAATGGATTTCGAGCTTTGTCCGTTTTGGCTTGCGAAAAAATTAAAATTACTCAGGATCGTTTTGCTCATCCAACTCAAATCTTAGAGCAGGTTATTAAGCATGAGTTGAAATATGTCGAGGCGTCAATTGTTGTGAGTTATTATGGTTATGGTCAAAACTTTTTTGATGGATTTAAAATTATTACCGATATGCTAATTCGTTGGTTAAGCAAATAAATATGAATAATATATTATTGTTTCAAATCATTCTATCAACTTTCGTTATATATTTTATTTGGCGAATGTTTAGTAAAAAAAATAAAGGCGTTCTTAAGATTTCTGAATTAGTTGGTTGGTTGATAGTTTGGTTGATAGTTTTATCGGGATTATGGTGGCCAGGATTATTATCTTTGGTTGCGTTTAAGTTGGGCGTGGGTCGAGGTGTTGATTTGGCTATTTACGTAGCCTTGATATTACAAATGTTTTTAATTTTTAGATTATTTGTTAAAGCTGATCGTCAGCAACAAGAGATAACAATTATTACTAGAAAAATTGCGATTCAAGACGCTAACCAAAAAAACAATGAATCTAAATAAATTATTAATTATAATTCCGGTTTATAATGGTAAAAAATATTTACCCTCATTAATTGAGTCTTTAAAAATGGCCTATGAGTATTGGCCAAATTTTTCTGTTTTAATGATTAACGATCAGTCAACAGATGAAAGTCGACAAATAATTGATGATTATAAATTTAGTTGGTTAACAGTAAATGATAATGCTGAAAAAAAGTTTTTTGTTGGTAGTTGTAATTTTGGTTTAGAAAAAGCTATTAACGAAGAATATGACTATGTTTTTTTGCTTAATCAAGACACTGAGGTAACGGTTAATGTTTTTGAGAAGTTGTGCGAAGTAATGGACCAAGATAGTTCAATTGGAGCCATGCAACCAACGGTTTTATTGCATCCGCAAACGGAATTATTAAATAGTCAAGGTTGTGCTATTCATGTTTTTGGATTGGGTTATACGCTTGGTCATAAAACGCCCTATGTTAAGGATGATAAAATAGTTGAAGTTGCTTATCCAACGGGAGCGGCGGTTTTATATCGCACAAAAGCTTTGTCAGAAGTTGGTGTTTTGGCTAGTAAATATGAAATGTATCATGAAGATTTGGAGTTAGGTTGGCGCTTGTGGTTGGCGGGTTGGCGTTGTGTTTGTTTGACTGGTGTTAGTGTTTTTCATAAACACGAATTTAGTCGTAGTATTAGTAGAATTTATTATATGGAAAGAAATCGTTGGTTGTTTGTTTTAAGTCGTTATTCAAGAGCGATGTTATTATTGTTAGC